>NZ_JBFUHK010000033.1:0-47871 GCF_056402435.1 Rahnella sp. P4_A8
GTGCAAAACTCTTTATTGGGGTGGATTCTGCGCCGATGCATATGGCCGCAGCGCTTAATACGCCTTGCGTCGCCTTATTCGGCCCGACGAAAATGCAGCACTGGCGTCCATGGGGCAAAAATAATACCACTCTCTGGGCGGGGGACTACGCGCCGCTACCCGCACCCGATTCGATCGATACGAAAACTCAACAACGTTATCTGCATGCAATCCCTGTCAGTGATGTGATTGATGCAGCCAGGAGTTATCTGCATGACTAATGCCGCCAGTGGGAAAAACATCCGTTTAGCGATTGTCAGACAAAAATATCGCCCGGATGGCGGCGCGGAACGTTTTATTTCCCGCGCCCTGGAGGCACTGGATGACCAAAATATTGATCTGAATATTATTACCCGCCAGTGGGAAGGCAAGCCAAATCCGCAATGGAAAATTCATCTGTGTAATCCGGCAAAGTATGGCCGTGTTTCACGTGAGAAGGGTTTTGCCGCTGCTGCGCAACAATGTTGGAAACAGGAACATTTCGACATAGTGCAAAGCCACGAACGTATTCCGGGTTGCGACATTTTCCGGGCCGGCGATGGTGCACATCGTGTCTGGCTGGAACAACGGGCGCGTGTCATTTCCCCTCTTCAGCGTTTTCTTACAAAAATCAGCCCCTACCACCGCTATGTCCTGCAAGCCGAAGAAGAGATGTTCCACTCCCCGGCATTGAAAAAAATCATCTGCAATTCTGAGATGGTAAAACGGGATATCATCCGCTGTTACGGAGTTGATGAGAGCCGTTTTGAAGTGATCTATAACGCCATTGATTCCCAAAAATTCGTACCGGCGACAGATGCACAGCGCCTTGCTGCGCGTGAAATGCTTTCAATTCCTGCGCAGGCCGTGGCACTGATTTACGTAGGTTCAGGTTTTGAACGCAAAGGGCTGAAGCCTGCCATTGAAGCTATCGCTTGTGGCGATCGCTACCTCATTGTCGTCGGACAAGATAAAGACCAGAAAAAATATGCGTCGCTGGCTCAACAATCAGGGTGCGCAGACCGGGTCCGCTTTGTCGGCGTACAAAACAACGTACTCCCTTATTACCATGCGGCCGATGGCATGATTCTGCCGACATTATACGACCCGTTCCCGAACGTGATTCTTGAAGCCATGGCCTGCGGATTGCCCGTTATCACCAGCGAAACCTGTGGTGGCGCAGAGTTTATTATGCAGGGGCGCGAAGGCTTCGTTTGCGATGCGCTGGATGTGATAAGACTTAGCGAATACGTCAATAAAATTCCTTCCCGTCAGGAAAATGACCAGATGGGAAATGCGGCAAGAGACCGGATTTTACCTTACAGCCCTAAAAACCTTTCAAAACAGTTGGTTACACTTTATCACTCGTTACTGGTCTGAGGACGCAGGCGCTGACATGATGAGTCGATCACACTTATCTGATAACATGTGCCCATCTATCCGCCGGGACTATTTTCGCTCTATGAAATTGACTTTCCCTTATGCAACGCCTGATAAAAGATGAATATTTTTTATAATATAATCATATATTTAATTCAGCCATTGATTTGGATCCGTTTACTTTTGCGCAGCCGCAAGTCGCCCGCCTATCGTAAACGCTGGGCTGAACGTTATGGCTTCTGCAAAGGAAAGGTTGTCTCCGGCGGCATTATGCTGCATTCCGTTTCCGTTKGAGAAACGCTGGCAGCGATCCCTTTAGTCCGCGCATTACGCCACCGTTATCCTTCTCTGCCAATTACCGTCACCACCATGACACCGACAGGCTCAGAGCGTGTTCAGTCCGCTTTTGGCAAGGGTGTGCACCACGTCTATCTGCCTTATGATCTGGCCGGATCCGTAAATCGTTTCCTGGATGAGGTTAACCCCAAGCTGGTAATCATTATGGAAACCGAGCTTTGGCCGAACCTTATCAGTGCATTGCATCGTCGCAAAATTCCACTGGTTATCGCCAATGCCCGTCTTTCTGCCCGCTCAGCGAAGGGATACCAGAAGCTAGGCAAATTCATCCGTACCATTTTGCAACGCATTACACTGATCGCCGCACAGAATCAGGAAGATGGTGAACGCTTCTTATCTTTAGGACTCAAACGCAACCAGCTTGCGGTGACCGGTAGCCTGAAATTCGATATCTCGGTCACCCCGGAGCTGGCGGCAAAAGCCATTGCACTGCGCAGCCAGTGGGCATCACGCCGTCAGGTGTGGATCGCTACCAGTACGCATGAAGGCGAAGAAACTTTACTGCTGGAGGCGCACAAAGAGCTGCTGAAAGCGCATCCGAACTTGCTGCTTATTCTGGTGCCGCGCCATCCTGAACGTTTCCCGGTAGCTTGTGAGCTGACGCGCAAAGCTGGCCTCTCTTTCATTCAGCGCAGCTCAGGGGAAGTTCCTTCTTCGGCCACTCAGGTCGTGATCGGCGATACGATGGGCGAATTAATGTTGCTGTATGGCATTGCTGACCTGGCGTTTGTCGGTGGCAGTCTGGTCGATCGCGGAGGCCATAATCCCCTGGAAGCGGCAGCCCACGCAATTCCGGTGCTGATGGGACCCCATACCTTCAATTTCAAAGACATCTGCGCCAAGCTGGCTCAGGACGACGGTCTGATCACGGTCACTGATACTGCATCGCTGGTGAAAGAAATTTCTACACTGTTGACCGATGAAGACTACCGTTTGTATTACGGTCGCCATGCCGTTGAAGTTCTGCATCAAAATCAGGGGGCGTTACAGCGCCTGCTGCATTTACTGGAGCCTTATCTGCCCATCCGGAGTCATTAATGGCTGATAAAAAACGTTTATCCGTCGTGCTGATTGCCCGTAATGAGGCGGATTTATTGCCGGAATGCCTTAAGTCAGTAGACTGGGCAGATGAAATAATTCTGCTCGATTCCGGCAGCAACGATGCGACGCAGGATGTTGCCCGCCACTTCGGCGCTAAAGTATTCCAGAACACAGAGTGGCCGGGTTTTGGCAAACAGCGCCAGCTGGCGCAAAGTCATGCCACCGGTGACTACATTTTGATGATCGATGCCGACGAGCGTGTCACCCCTGAATTACGACAGTCGATTGAAACCGTGCTGAATTGCCCGCAGGAAAATACCGTTTATAGCCTCGGACGCAGTAATCTGTTCCTCGGAAAATTCATGCGCCACAGCGGCTGGTATCCTGATCGGGTCAACCGCCTGTACCCTGCTACATTCTGCTACAACGACGATCTGGTGCATGAATCACTGAACACAGGCAATGCGACTGTCGTTGCTTTGCAAGGTGACCTGCTGCATCTCACCTGTCGCGACCTTTTCGTTTTCCAGCGTAAACAGCTCAGCTATGCGCAGGCGTGGGCAGAGCAACGCCATCAGCAAGGTCGCCGTTGCAGTTTTTCCTCAATTCTTTCGCATACGCTGGGCGCATTCGTCAAAACCTGGATCCTGCGGGCCGGTTTTATGGATGGAAAGCAGGGGTTGATCCTGGCAGGCGTCAATGCACAATATACGTTCAATAAATATGCCGCCCTGTGGGCACTCAGCCACCAACTGCAAAAGTGAGCCGTCATGAGCACTAAGGCAATTTATCCCGGCACTTTCGACCCGATGACCAACGGGCATCTCGATATCGTCACCCGTGCGGCGCTGATGTTCGACCAGGTCATTCTTGCGATTGCGGCCAGCCCGAGCAAAAAACCGATGTTTTCGCTGGATGAACGCGTGGCGCTGGCGACCCAGGTCACATCCCATCTGGATAATGTTGAAGTCATTGGTTTCAGCGATTTGATGGCGAATTTCGCCAAAAATCAGGGCGCAAACGTGCTGGTACGGGGATTACGTGCGGTGTCTGATTTTGAATATGAGATGCAACTGGCGAACATGAACCGACATTTGCTGCCAACGCTGGAAAGCGTGTTCATGATGCCCTCAAAAGAATGGTCGTTTATTTCTTCTTCGCTGGTCAAAGAAGTCGCCCGCCACGGTGGGGATATCACGCCTTTCCTGCCGCAAATCATTACTCAGGCACTGATGGAAAAAATCAGCGCCTGAATCATGCGTTAGCGCTGACAGCGCGGGCAAAAAAACGTGGTGCGCTGAGCGTGTTTCTTACTCTCAATGGGCGTACCACATGCGCGGCAAGGCTCGCCCGTTCTGCCGTATACCTGCAGTTCCTGTGCAAAATATCCTGGCTTCCCATCTGACTGTAGAAAGTCTTTCAGCGTCGTCCCGCCCTGTTCAATAGAGCGCAGCAATACCGCTTTGATGGTTCTCACCAGCAATTCCGTCTCATCACGTTTGAGCGAATGTGCAGGTCTGTCAGGTGAAATACCGGCAACAAACAGGGATTCGCTGGCATAGATATTCCCGACGCCGACCACCAGTTTGTTATCCATCAGCCAGGGTTTGATTGGCGATTTCTTCGTACGGGATTTCTCAAACAGATAATCTGCGTTGAAATCCTCGCTCAGCGGTTCCGGCCCCAGATGGGCTAAGACATTACTGGCCGCCAGATCAGAAGACCATAACCAGGCACCAAAACGTCGCGGATCGGTATAACGCAGCACATGGCCGGTATCCATCACCAGATCAACGTGGTCATGCTTACCTGCTTCAGTTTCTTCCGGCAATACCCGCAAACTGCCGGACATGCCCAGATGAATGATAATCCATCCGGTTCGCAGCTCAACCAGCAGATATTTTGCCCGACGCTGCACACTCAGAACCGGCTGATCGCTTAACGCTAAGATCTCCGCCGAGACAGGCCAGCGCAGGCGCGGATTACGCACAATGGCATGCAGTATCGTGTGACCTTTCAGATAGGGTTCAATCCCTCTGCGGCTGGTTTCAACCTCAGGTAATTCCGGCATAATTTCCCCTTGAGCAAAATCGTGTTCAAAGTGTGTCGCAGACACCGACATCAGGCAAATAAAAGTCGCACTAAATGGAAATCACGAAATTCAGGCAATAAAAAACCCGGCCGGAGCCGGGTTTTAGCAATCCACTAAAATTATTTAATTTTAGCTTCTTTATAGATCACGTGTTGACGGACAACTGGATCGAATTTCTTCAGTTCCAATTTTTCCGGCTTAGTACGCTTGTTCTTCGTGGTGGTATAGAAGTGACCAGTACCAGCAGAAGAAACCAGCTTGATCTTCTCGCGAACACCTTTAGCCATGATGCAGTTCCTTAATACTTCTCACCGCGGGCACGCAGATCGGCCAAGACCGTCTCAATACCCTTCTTATCAATAACACGCATACCTTTAGCAGATACACGCAGAGTTACAAAGCGCTTCTCAGCCTCAACCCAAAAACGGTGGGAGTGCAGGTTCGGCAGAAAACGGCGTTTGGTCGCGTTCATTGCGTGGGAACGGTTGTTACCGCTCACCGGGCGCTTGCCAGTAACTTGGCAGACTCGGGACATGTCTATTCTCCAAAAATCAAATCAGCTCGAGCTTCGTATAGGGTATGGCCGCCTCGTCAGGCTTTTAGAGCCCATCTCAGCAAACTCCACTGAGAACCGACTCACTGTCGTCGGGTAAAAAACCAATTCATCAGGTCAGAAACCTGCTGAGATAGGCTCTTAACGCCAAACCCAAGATTCTCAAAGGTGGCGTAGTATACGCTCTGTAGCGTAAGTGCTCAAGTCCCGAACAGCTAAAGATCCCTAAGGATCTTCAAAAAACGAAGTTAAATCCAGCCGCGTTCGGCAAAAGATACCGTTTCTCCGTGGCCTACAACCAAATGGTCAAGGACACGAATTTCCAGCAACTGGCACGCTCGAATAATCTGTTCAGTTACTTTTCTGTCCATCAGACTGGGCTCAGCCCGACCGGATGGGTGATTATGCGCCAGAATTAGGGCTGCCGCATTAACCTTCATCGCACCACGAACAATTTCGCGGGGATACACTTCTACGTGCCCAATAGTACCAGCAAACATCTCCTCATGGCGAATAACGCGATGCTGGTTGTCGAGAAAAAGTACCAGGAACACCTCTCTTTCCCGAAAAACGAGTAAATTCTGCAAATATTCACGGATAACTTTGGGGCTGAGCATCGCATTTTCGGCACTCAGGTGGCGCAGATAAGCGCGGCGGGATAATTCGGACACCGCCACAAGTTGCGAAAACTTGGCAACCCCCATTCCTTTCGTGCGCGCCATGGCGTCAAAATCCGCCATCAGTAACTGATGCAATGAACCGAACTCTTCCAGCAGATTCTTTGCCAGGTCCATCACATGCAATCCCCGGCATCCTGTACGCAGGTAAATCGCCAGCAATTCCTGATCCGTCAGCTCTTTTGCCCCTTGCTGCAATAATTTTTCGCGCGGTGGCATCACTCCCGGCCACTGGTTTTGCTGTTTCGTCATCCTGACTCCTTTTTTGCGGCGATTGTGTCACAGCATTCTCCCAGTCATAACGTCCGGTATGTCGGCTTGCGAGATGTTACGCAGAATTTTTATTCCTCAACTTTCGACGCATCGCCAATAGCTGTCATCATTCCCCGTTATGCTAAAATGTCGCTTCTTTCAGCTTTCAACCAATCGGACAATGATGATGACGGGACTTTCCGGCAAACATATTGTGCTCGGTATCAGCGGTGGTATCGCTGCCTATAAAGCACCAGAACTGGTACGTCGCTTACGTGAAAGAGGCGCTGAAGTTCGCGTCGTCATGACAGAAGCGGCGAAATTTTTCGTGACTCCGCTGAGCCTGCAGGCTGTTTCTGGCTATCCGGTTTCTGACGACCTGCTTGATCCGGCGGCCGAAGCGGCAATGGGACATATCGAGTTAGGGAAATGGGCAGATTTAGTCATTATCGCGCCTGCCACAGCGGATTTGCTGGCTCGCATGAATGCTGGCATGGCAAATGATCTGCTGACGACGGTGTGTCTGGCGACAGCGGCACCGGTCGCGGTACTTCCTGCGATGAACCAGCAAATGTATCGTGCGGCCATCACGCAAGAAAACCTGCAAAGCCTGGCAGCACGGGGCACATTGTTGTGGGGGCCGGACAGCGGCAGTCAGGCCTGCGGCGATGTTGGCCCGGGACGTATGCTGGACCCGCTGGTGATTGTGGATATGGCCAATGCGCATTTCTCTTCGCGCAAGGATCTGGCGCATCTGAATATTATGGTGACCGCAGGCCCCACCCGTGAGCCGCTGGATCCTGTCCGCTTCATCAGTAATCACAGTTCCGGCAAAATGGGTTTTGCCATTGCCAAAGCCGCCGCTGAACGTGGTGCCAAAGTAACGCTGATCGCCGGGCCGGTGACGCAACCGACGCCTGCCCGTGTTCATCGTATTGATGTGGAAAGTGCGCTGGAAATGGAGCAAGCCGTCCAGCTTTCGGCAACTTCTCAGCATATTTTTATTTCCTGCGCTGCCGTGGCGGATTATCGCGCAGAACGTATTGCTGATGAGAAGATCAAAAAGCAAGGCGATGAAATCACTGTAAAAATGATTAAAAACCCTGACATCGTCGCTGGCGTCGCGGCCATGACAGAAAACCGGCCTTACGTCGTGGGGTTTGCCGCTGAAACCCAGAATGTGGAAGAATACGCGCGGCAAAAAAGGATCCGTAAGAATCTGGATCTGATCTGCGCCAACGATGTTTCACTTGCCGGGCAAGGTTTCAACAGCGATTCCAATGCCTTGCATCTTTTTTGGCAGGACGGGGATAAAATCTTACCACTCAGCGATAAGTCCCTGCTTGGCCAACGTTTATTAGAAGAGATTGTCAGCCGTTATGATGAAAAAAATCGACATTAAAATTCTCGACCCGCGCATCGGTTCGACTTTCGCTTTACCGGCTTACGCGACACCGGGGTCTGCGGGTCTGGATTTACGCGCCTGTCTGGATGCTTCTGTAGAACTGAAACCGGGCGAAACCACACTGCTGCCAACAGGTCTGGCTATCCATATTGGTGATGCTAATCTGGCGGCGGTGATTTTGCCACGTTCCGGTCTGGGTCATAAACACGGCGTTGTACTGGGCAATCTGGTTGGCCTTATCGATTCAGATTATCAGGGCCAACTTATGGTGTCCGTCTGGAACCGTGGTCAGACAACATTTGTTATCGAACCGGGCGAGCGCATTGCTCAGATGGTGTTTGTGCCTGTCGTTCAGGCAGAATTCAATCTGGTGGAAGATTTTGACGCCAGTGAACGCGGCGAAGGGGGCTTTGGCCACTCAGGTCGCCAATAAGAACCTGTTCAGCACCGCTGATTTTGACGCGATATTGAACAGATCCTTATCACTATCAGACCGTAACAACGCGAAGGGAACGAAATAAGCCGCAGGATCACAGCGATTCATGCGGCAGTTGTGCGGTTTCTCCATGATTTTAGCCGTTTTTTAGCAAGGGTCTATTCAGACATGGCAGAGAAAGAAACGACAAAAAGGAACAGGCGCGAAGAGATTTTGCAGGCATTAGCGCAAATGCTTCAGTCCAGCGACGGCAGCCAGCGGATCACGACTGCAAAGCTCGCCGCCAGCGTGGGGGTTTCAGAAGCAGCTCTTTATCGTCATTTTCCCAGTAAAACGCGGATGTTTGACAGCTTAATTGAGTTTATCGAAGACAGTCTGATCACCCGTATCAATCTCATCCTGCAGGATGAAAAGGATACGCTAAACAGAATACGTCTGATTTTGCTGCTGATTTTAGGGTTTGCCGAGCGTAATCCGGGATTGACCCGTATTATGACCGGCCATGCCCTGATGTTTGAACAGGACCGTTTGCAGGGCCGCATCAACCAACTTTTCGAGCGGATTGAAGCGCAACTGCGTCAGGTACTGCGGGAAAAGAAAATGCGTGAAGGCAGCGGATTCATCAGCGATGAAACTCTACTCGCCAGCCAGTTACTGGCATTTTGCGAAGGGATGCTGTCACGTTTTGTACGCTCTGAATTCAAGTACAAACCGACTCAGGACTTCGATACCCGCTGGCCACTTATCTCTGCTCAGCTGCAATAAACGCGCAGGGACAAACGTCAAATCTAAAAAGGGCCGAAAGGCCCTTTTTCATATTATGGCTGAATCATTTTCCCATTTTCATCCAGCATCGCGGTCAGTAACGCTGTGCCGTCATCACCTACCCGAAATGCACCATAACGCGCACGGGCGAAACGTTCACCTTGCCCTTCCTGGAAAAAATACGCATTAGTTCCCACCATCAGTGTTCCGGCATTCATATGATAGTTAACCCGTAATTCATCGGGCTTCAGCGGGTCACCGCTATCAAACCGCGCCTGAGTGACCTGCCGGTGCTCATTAACTGCCACAATAATTTTGCCACTAACAGGAAAACAAGGCGTCTGTGGAAGAGAATTACAACCCTGACGTTGCTGGTATAACTCCTCTTGCAAAGATCGCGTGATGGCATAATTGAGAGCCATGTAATCCCCCTGCATCAAAGAACGCGGATCAACCGGCGCAAGCTGCAATATCATTACCGCGCCCTGTTTAAGCACCTGCTCTTTTTGCCAGATACCCGCATTCACTGCGATCAGTGCCAGCAGTATCACTACTCCTGACAGCCATTTCCTCAGATTACGGGTTTGCATAAGCTTCCTCCTTACGCACGGGGATCAGTTTTTTGGCTGCAAAGGCCAGCGCCAGCAACACCACGCCTGTGACAAACATCAGAAGGGATTTCTGTAATAAGCTGACGCCGAGGAAGTAATACCAGTCGATAACATACAGCGCGAGGAAACAGCCGCTCGCGGCTAAAACCCCCTGATTTCCCTGATAACGCGCCATCAGTAATAGCCACAGCCCCAGGCCAATTCCCGGCGCATAAAAGGCTGCGACGCCACACACAACCGCCGCCACCAGATACAGCATTGCTGATGGCGTCTTTTTCACAACAGTCTGATACAAACACACCAGTACTAAACCTGCGGCAATGCCTGCGCCAGTTCCTCCCGAAAGAGGAAAATACCCCGCTGGCCGCCAGAAAACATCGAAGAGAAGCGAGGTGTTAATGGCGGAAAAACACTGCAATATCAGGCCGGAAGGAATACCCCAGAGGAGGGGGAAAACAGCCTCAGCCCATGATGTGGCTTTTAAGTTAATTTGTTCTCTGATAATCCACAGCCAGAAAATCACAATGACAGTAACCAGCGCTGAAACCGCCCAAAAACGGGTGACCGGCGGTAAATACATCCCTGTCAGCAAATTGCCGGAAAGGATCAGCAAAAATGTCAGCGCCGTTATCGCCATAAAGCGGAAAGTACGATCGCGCATTGCCAGCGCCATCAACGCAAGCACCGGTAATGAACAGAGCGAGCCCACCAGGAAGGACATTTCCCAGTCAGGTTCAAAGAGAAGATAGAAACCAAAACAGAGGCCGCAGGTCGCGGCTATCGCCCATGCCAGCCCGATATGATGCTTACTCACGCCCTGCATGCGCAAAAGCCCACCCGCGACAATTGCAAGGAGCAGAGAAGGGATAATCACCGTGGCTGCATTGGGGTCATTGAGCAGGTCGACAACATACAGCACCAGAATCAGCAGAAATAAAATAATCATCGCGGCGACCCAGCCACCGATACCCAGTGTCAGTCGCAGGTACCAGGGAAGATGAGAGGAGTGATCGTATTGCTGAATCTCTTCAATTTGCACCTGACTAAGCAAATCATTTCGGCGTAGTTGTTCCGTCAGCACTGCCATTTCCGTGGAAGAAACCTCGACCGGCTGGCTCTCATAGAGTTTACGCCGCCAGTAGAGCATCAGGGCGCCACATCCCGCCAGCCATAAAGCCATCAGACAGCCCAGCATAAACAGGCCACCCACATCGTAAGAACTGTCGAACATCTGCATGATCAGCACACATCCCACTGCCGCTGCGCTGGCGGTTCCCAGAGTCAGCATGCAGAGATCAGGATAGCGATAACGATAAAAGAAGTAACTCACCACTAAGACTGCCAGCCATAAGGCGGTGACGAAGGGGTGAGGGGTATCGTATCCCCAACCGGATATATTTTCGGCAACAATGCAAGTCAGCACTAATAGCAGGAAACCAGCCATCACCCGGGAAAACCAGCGRCTGGCAAGCCAGGAGTGGGGATTGTGCTTAATGACCCGCATGGCCAGAACTTCGCGAATGATCATGCACAACGTCTGCGCAATCAGATAGCTGTAGAGCGCAGTTGTGGGGAAATAGTCGAGACCGTCGAATACGGCGCTGTCCATCAGGGACATAGACACCGTGGCGTAATAGAGCTGAAACGTCAGATTGGCAAGTAACCAGGAGCAGAACCACAGACTGTTCTGTCGGGCGATTAAGGCTAAAGGCAGGAAAACAAACAGCCAGGCCCTGAACAGCTCCCAACTGTCGGCACCCGTCTGATAAATCTGGCCATAAAGGGCAAACAGAGCACCAAAGCCGAGACCCGCAGCCAGCAAGGCACTGCGTGCAATCCCGTCATACCAGCGCCACCAGACGACGACGGCAAGCGCAACGATCAGTAACTCGGCCAGCGCAAATTTTGCCATCTTTGGCATATCTGCCCAGTTCCAGGCTACAAAGAATACGGCACCGGCCACCAGTGATAACAGACCCAGCAGGGAGAGTAAGGGAACCAGAAATTTCTGCCATTCGGGATAACCCGGCCGGACGCCACAAAAGTCATAAATACGCTGACATGCGGCCGGCGTCAGGCTACCGCTTTTGACCAGACGCTCCGTCTGGCGACAGAAAAACTCTGCCGCCCGCGAAGGCATCCATTCTTTGCTGCCGGCTTCAGTTTGTGTCATGACATCCCTGCCTTTGAGGTTTTACCCGATATTAAACACCATACTCCTGCCGGTAAGCCCGCACAGCAGCCAGATGGTCAGCCATTTCCGCCTTTTCTTCCAGATACTCAATCAGGTCGGCCAGCGTAATAATTGAAATCACTTTGCAATGATAGTCGCGCTCAACCTCCTGAATAGCGGAGATATCTGCGCGTCCACGTTCCTGACGGTCCAGAGAAATCAATACGCCAGCCAGAGTGGCTTTGTTCGCGTTGATGATTTCCATCGATTCACGGATGGCAGTACCGGCGGTGATCACATCATCGACCAGCATGACACGCCCCTGCAAAGGGCTGCCGACCAGCAAGCCGCCTTCACCATGGTCTTTGGCTTCTTTGCGGTTAAAGCAGTATGGCACATCGCGCTCATGATGCTCAGCCAGTGCAACCGCGGTGGTCGTCGCGATTGGAATACCTTTGTAAGCCGGGCCAAACACTAAATCGAAATCAATTTTGGAATCCACCAATGCTTCGGCATAAAAACGTCCCAGTAACGCCAGATCACGGCCAGTATTAAATAGACCAGCATTGAAGAAGTAAGGGCTGATGCGCCCGGACTTCAGGGTAAATTCACCGAATTTCAAAACCTGTTTGTTCAGTGCGAACTCAATAAACTGGCGCTGATAGGCTTTCATTGATGGTCTCCTCTATAACGTCTTATTTCTTATTGTCAGCCCGCAGGCCATAAAAAAGGCGACTTCTCAGTCGCCTTAAAAAATTATTCCGCCAGCGCCGCTTTCTGCGCCTGGAAGATAGTGTCGATGCCCCCTCTGGCGAGAGCAAGTAAACCGAGTAACTCTTCGTGGCTGAATGGCTCACCTTCTGCGGTGCCCTGCACCTCAATCATGCGGCCATCTTCCATCATCACCACGTTCATGTCGGTTTCTGCCGCTGAGTCTTCGACATACTCGAGATCACACAGCGCTTCGCCTTTCACGATGCCTACGGAAACCGCTGCAACCATGCCTTTCATCGGATTAGCTTTCAGTTTACCTGCAGCTACCAGCGCATTCAGTGCATCCGCCAGAGCAACGCAAGCACCAGAAATGGACGCAGTGCGCGTGCCGCCGTCCGCCTGCAACACATCACAGTCGAGCGTAATGGTGAATTCACCCAGCTTTTTCAGATCCACCGCAGCACGCAGGGAACGGGCAATCAGACGCTGAATTTCCAGAGTACGACCGCCTTGCTTGCCTTTTGCGGCTTCACGCGCATTACGCGTATGGGTAGAACGCGGCAACATGCCGTACTCTGCGGTGATCCAACCTTGTCCCTGACCTTTCAGAAAACGCGGAACACCTTCCTCCACCGTCGCGGTACATAGCACTTTAGTATCACCAAACTCCACCAGCACGGAACCTTCAGCGTGTTTAGTGTAATGGCGGGTCAGTGTTACGGGGCGCACTTGTTGTGCATTTCGGCCTGCTGGACGCATGGATACTTCTCCGGGTCACGAATCATGTTTGGCTGCGCATTATACCCAAAAACATTCAGGTTGCATCAAGGCGGCAAGTGAATGAACTCCGCGAGCTTACTCACGTAAGCGACCGGAATGAGTAAACGACGCCAACGCAGAGGCAGCCTGAAGGGTGACGGGGATACGGACTTCAGGAGGTTATACCTATCATGACTGGCATGGCACGGCTATAATCGCTGCATCTTTACATTAACAGGTACGCATACATGATCAGAAGTATGACCGCTTATGCCCGACGCGAAATTAAGGGTGACTGGGGCAGCGCAGCGTGGGAACTCCGCTCGGTAAACCAACGTTATCTCGAAACCTACATCCGTCTGCCCGAGCAATTCCGCAGCCTGGAGCCGGTTGTCCGTGAGCGCATTCGCGCCCGGCTTACCCGCGGTAAAGTCGAATGTAATCTGCGTTTTGATCTCGATCCGGGCGCACAAAGCACGTTGCAGCTCAATGAAAAACTGGCGAAACAGCTGGTTGAAGCCGCGCAATGGGTGAAAATGCAAAGTGATGAAGGCGAAATTAATCCGCTGGAAGTCCTGCGCTGGCCGGGCGTGATGCTGGCTGAAGAACAGGATCTGGATGCCATCAGCACCGAGTTGCTGCTGGCGCTGGAAACAGCACTGGACGATTTTATCAGCGCACGCGAAAGCGAAGGTGCCGCACTGAAAACGATGATCGAACAGCGTCTCGACGGTGTGAGTGCAGAAGTGGTAAAAGTCCGCGCCCAGATGCCAAATATTCTGCAATGGCAGCGCGAGCGCCTGGTCAGCAAACTGGAAGATGCGCAGGTTCAGCTGGAAAATACCCGTCTGGAGCAGGAACTGGTTCTAATGGCGCAGCGTGTCGATGTAGCTGAAGAGCTGGACCGACTTGAAGCGCACGTCAAAGAAACACATAAAATCATGAAGAAAGAAGAAGCCGTGGGCCGTCGTCTTGATTTTATGATGCAGGAATTTAACCGCGAATCGAACACACTGGCATCTAAATCTATCAATGCTGATGTCACGACGTCAGCCATCGAGTTGAAAGTGTTGATCGAACAAATGCGCGAGCAAATTCAGAACATCGAGTAAATCCTCTCCCCCGCATAATAAAAAACGCCTCCGGTCATAAAACCCGAGGCGTTTTTTTATGCGTCAGCGAAGAAAGAAATTAGTCTTCCCAGCGTTTCAACAATACACAGGCATTAACGCCACCGAAGCCGAAACCGTTTGATAAGGCATAGGTGATGTCATGTTTCTGCGCAGTATTACCGACGATGTTCAGACCGGCAGCCGCTTCGTCTTTGTTTTCCAGATTCAGCGTCGGAGGAACGATTTGGTCACGTACGGCAAGAATGGTGAAGATCGTCTCCAGCCCGCCAGCCGCGCCCAACAAGTGTCCGGTCGCAGATTTGGTAGACGTAACAGCCAGTTTGCCGTCAGTGCCAAACAGGGTTTTAATCGCATTGATTTCACCCAGATCACCCACCGGCGTAGACGTAGCGTGAGCATTCAGATGTTGCACGTCTGATGGCTGAATACCCGCCTGACGCAGGGCGATTTTCATCGCGCGGCCCGCACCGTTGCCATCTTCCGCACCGGACGTCATGTGGTAGGCGTCACCGCTGGTGCCGTAACCGACAATCTCAGCCAGAATTTTGGCGCCACGTGCCTTCGCATGTTCCAGCTCTTCGATCACCAGCATGCCTGCGCCTTCGCCCATGATGAAACCATCACGCGCGCTGTCAAACGGACGGGAGGCTTTTTCCGGATGATCTTCATGACCGGTAGACATGGCCTTCGCTGCAGCAAAACCGCCCAGGCTCACGGTATCAATCGCCGCTTCTGCGCCGCCACAAAGCGCAACATCGGCTTCGTCATTGCGAATCAAACGCACTGCATCACCAATCGCCTGAACACCTGCCGCGCAAGCCGTTACCGGTGCGCCAATCGGGCCTTTGAACTGATGTTTAATCGAAACCTGGCCAGACGCCAGATTCACCAGGAATGAAGGTATAGTGAAAGGCGACAAACGCTTAGCGCCACGGCTGTCATTGGTGCGCACGGCATGGGCAATAGCCGGGAAGCCGCCGATACCAGAACCGATGATTGTTGCGGTACGTTCCTGCTGTTCCTGCGTTTCTGCTTTCCAGCCGGCATCAGCAATAGCCATATCCGCAGCAGCCATCGCAAACAGAATGAAACGGTCCATTTTTTTCTGGTCTTTCGGTACCACGAACATATCCGGATCGAATCCTGACTCAGGGTCCTGTTCTTTAGTTTGTACCTGACCACCAATTTTCACAGTCAACGTTTCAACAATCTCTTCCGGCAAAACTCGGATACCAGACTGACCGGCCAGCAGACGCTTCCAGATAGTTTCGATATCACAGCCCAGAGGACTCACAGCCCCCATGCCGGTAATAACCACTCGACGATGAGTCATAAAACATTCCTCTCTGTCTGTATAAGACGTAAGTTTCTGCAGGCGATTACATGAACCGGCCAGAAACGGGTTTCTGGATAATAAAGCCTGACAGTATGTGACGAATTACGTTTTTGTAAACCCGTAACCCAAAATTTTATTGTGCCTACTTTGCGAGGCTACGCAACACCAGGCTGGTGATTGCCTGAACGCGTTCTTCCAGTTGTTCAGGTGTTTTTTGTTCCAGCAATAACGGATGCGAGAAGGGGGTTGTCACCGTGGTGATCGCCATACAAACCTCATCCAGCGGCGTTTTACGCTCAAATTCACCGGATTCCCGGCCGTCGGCAACCACTTTCTCAACAATGCTGTATATCATAGCACGATGATTTAATGTGGATTTCCATCGCTGAGCTGAGGCTATCGCGGCCAGATCATGTAATTTCCTGTCCAGGAAAAAGAGATCCAGACTACGTGTCAGCAGCGTTTTAAAAATAGATCTCAGGCGCAGAGTCGCACTTTGGTCACTTTGCGCAATCACCATGAGCGCTTCATCTATCTGCCCCACCCGCTGCGAGCAAATGGCTTCGCCAATAGCTTGTTTAGACTCAAAAAACTTATAAATATAAGCACTTGAAACGCCAATCGACTTGGCAAGATCCGCCACCGACGTTTTGGCATAGCCATAAAGACGAAAGTGCTCGAATGCCGCATCTATAATTTGTTCACGCCGTTCGTGCTCGGCAGGTCCACGCTGTGTTAACGCAACCGGAATATCGGGCTTCATACACTCCTCCGGGCAGATTAAACAATTAAGCCGTGCGTCAATGAGTGACGATTTTAATTAATCGTAACCTATAAGCGAAGAAAATTCACCTCTGATAAAAAACGGCGTCATGGATAAATGGAAAAGCACCGTCAAAACAAACGAGTAATCACCAATTTTCTAATCTAAAATAATACAACATTTTCTCTTA
Organism: Rahnella sp. P4_A8; assembly: GCF_056402435.1. Classification (NCBI taxonomy): domain Bacteria; kingdom Pseudomonadati; phylum Pseudomonadota; class Gammaproteobacteria; order Enterobacterales; family Yersiniaceae; genus Rahnella; species Rahnella sp. P4_A8. The sequence continues at coordinate 16,656 of NZ_JBFUHK010000033.1, forward strand.
CCCTTTAGTAATGGCTGACACGAGAGAAATCATCATTAGATAAAGTAATGTTAAAAGCCATGTAAAAGAAAAACTCAGTCGCCAGCTAATGGGAAACTCATTACTCTACGCGGCTACCGTTTCCTCACTGACTGATTTGTCTGGCGCACATCCATGTTACTCACCGTTCTTTATATTATTGGGATCACCGCAGAAGCCATGACCGGTGCTCTGGCTGCCGGACGTCGGAAAATGGACTCCTTTGGCGTCATTATTATTGCTGCAGCGACGGCCATTGGCGGCGGTTCTGTTCGCGACATGCTTTTAGGGCATTACCCATTGGGATGGGTTAAGCATCCGGAGTACATCGTGATTGTGGCTGTGGCCGCGCTAATGACCACCTGGCTGGCTCCTTTAATGCAACATCTGCGAAAGCTCTTTTTAGTGCTTGATGCCGTGGGGCTGGTGGTGTTTTCCATTATCGGGACACAAGTTGCCCTCGATATGGGACATGGCGCTATCATTGCTTCGGTTTGTGCGGTCATTACCGGTGTTTTTGGCGGCGTGCTGCGGGACATGATGTGTAATCAGATCCCGCTGGTCTTTCAGAAAGAAATTTATGCCGGCGTGTCATTTGCCTCAGCCTGGGTTTACATCGGGCTACAATATTTCTCACTGCCCCACAATCTGGTGGTTATTATCACGTTACTGATCGGCTTTACCGCGCGTCTTATTGCGCTGCGTTTTCGCCTTGGATTGCCTGTGTTTAATTACCCGCATTCGGACCACTAATGCGTCCTTCCTGTAGCCCGTTAGCGGAATGCAGGCAATTGCGCCTGCCTCAGAGCTTCGGTCAAAATCTCAACGTCCGGATGATGAATAAAATCAAAAACCTGAGCGGCCCGCTTTCTCCCGATCCCCTCAGTCATTTCCCAGTCGCGAGACGTCAGCTGTTTCAACCTGTTCCAGCTTTGCTGGCGTTCTGCAAATCCCAGGGCAAAAGAAGGAAATCCTATTGCTGACAGCCAGCGCCGGAAGCTCCTTTCGCGTGCAAGATGAATTTGCGCCATCAGTTTTTGCGCCTGTTTAACACCGATACCCGGAACCGCAGCCAGCTCTTTCTCGTTAAAGCTTAACCAACTGATCAGAGAATCCGCCGGGGAAGCATCCAGTAACTTTTGCCATGTGGCCCCGCCGAACCCCGCCATATCTAACGCTTCCGGCCCGCTAAGCCAGATCAGACGTGAGAGAAACTGCTGCATACAGCCCGGTTCAGGCGTAAAGCAGGAAAGTGCGTTATAGCGCGTTGGTTCAGGCAAAGGCATTTCCGTACGCTTACTTACCCGCCATGTCACTTCATCAAGGCGCGGGATCCCCTGTCCGGCCAGCGCGACAGCGACCTGATCGCCAGGAAGAACATCCCATTGTCTGAACCGGCTAACCGATCCCACACTCACCTTACTGACTAACTTATCGTCCAGCCTCAGGGGCTTCAGGTTGAGGATAACGGTCACTTTCCCGCTTCGTCCTGTGGTGGTGGTGATACCCGTGACATCGGTGAGCTCTCTGGCGGGCGGATATTTCCAGGCAACCGCCCAGACTGCGGGTTTATTTTGCCAGTATTTCCCGGCAGGCTCTTCTTGCTGACGAACAACCACACCATCCGTCGCAAAAGGCAGAGGCTGGTGAAACCAGTCTTCACGCCACTTTTCCACATCTTCGACAGCGCTCACCGCATGCGTGAACTGAGCCACAACCGGAAAACCGAACTGGCTCAGCTTCTCCAGGTGGTCAGCCATAAGCGTGGGTCCATCCGGCCATGACCAGATAAAAATACCCGTCTGCTTCAGCAGGTCAGAAGCAGAAGCAGAAGCACGCATCATTGCACCCGCAACTTTTGATCTTGCATTCATCCCGCCATCAGCACTTTGTTGATGACCGGTCATCAACAGATAAAGCTCGCCCTGTAATATCAACTCAGGGCTCATGTCCGGGATATGCAGCGGGATCGCCGGAATTGACGCGGCTTTTACCGTCCAGTTTTGTCCTTTCTCACCATCGCCACGACTTACCAGTGCGGCCAGCTGCCCATAACGGTAAATCAGCGACACCGCTACGCCATCGATTTTGGGCTGCACCCACAGATTCTTTCGCCCTTGCATCCAGTTTGCGACAGCATGTTTATCTTTCATTTTATGCAGGCCGGTATGAGCCACCGGATGCGTAAATTCAGCATCATCACTCGCTGGCACTGTTAGTTCAGGCACCGGCTGGCTGGCACACTGTAGCCAGAGACGTTGTTTCTGACGCAAATGATCATAGACCGAATCTTCTATCGGGCTGCTGCCAGACTGATGGTAGGCTGCATCCCACTGGGTCAGCTGAGCGGTGAGATGGTGGGTTTCCTGTGTCAGGCGTTCTGATGGCCAGACAGGGCAGTCTGGCGACGGCATATTCTTACCGTAAGCAGAGAAAGCAAAAGGGAACAGGCAGATGAGAAAAATAAACTGGCGCATTGGCACCTCCTTGTGAAGGCAAGTAAACGCCGGTGTAATTTTTCCTGCCAGTGGCATAACCCCTTCTTGCGAGATACCTTCCTGGTTATTTCATCTGTTGCTGCAACGAAGAAAAAATTTGGAATGCGGCACGTAAATCTGTCAGGAAAGGCTATTTTCTCTGGCAAAGTTGCGATGAAATACGTCTGGGCGCTGCACCGAATGCAGCGAGCGTGTATACTGTGCGAGAGATCACTCTTCGCATACTTCCTATCAACCCATTCAGTTGAAACGTCATCATGGTTCAAGGCACGCTATATATTGTCTCCGCCCCTAGTGGAGCAGGCAAATCAAGTCTGATTCAGGCTTTACTTAAAACACAACCGCTCTACGACACACAGGTTTCTATTTCTCATACGACCCGAGCTATACGTCCGGGCGAGAAAGATGGCGAGCATTACTTCTTTGTCGACAAAGAAGCGTTTCGCGAGATGATTGAACGTGATGCCTTTTTAGAACACGCAGAAGTTTTTGGTAACTATTACGGGACTTCGCGTGAAACCATTGAGCAGGTTTTAGCGTCGGGTGTGGATGTTTTTCTGGATATCGACTGGCAAGGCGCGCAGCAAATTCGGAAAAAAATGCCGCAGGCACGCAGTATTTTTGTCTTACCGCCATCGAAAGATGAGCTAGACCGTCGCCTGCGTGGCCGCGGGCAAGACAGCGAAGCCGTTATCGCAAAACGTATGGCACAAGCCGTAGCTGAAATGACACACTTTGCCGAATACGACTATTTAATTGTGAATGATGATTTTGATCTGGCTTTATCGGATTTAAAAACCATTATTCGCGCTGAACGTCTGCGTCTGAGCCGTCAGCGGCTCCGTCATGACGGATTAATCACCAAACTATTGGCAGACTGAAGTCACTTTCAGTATTATGCCCAGTCTTTCGTCACCCTGTGGAGTAGCACATATATGGCACGCGTAACTGTTCAAGACGCTGTTGAAAAAATTGGTAACCGTTTTGACCTGGTGTTGGTGGCTGCTCGTCGCGCACGCCAGCTGCAATCTGGTGGTAAAGATCCACTGGTCGCTGAAGAAAACGATAAAGTCACTGTAATTGCCCTGCGCGAAATCGAAGAAGGCCTGATCACCAATCAGATCCTCGACGTTCGTGACCGTCAGGAGCAACAGGAGCAGGAAGCCGCAGAGATTCAGGCAGTGACTGCCATCGCTGAAGGCCGTCGTTAATTAACGAAACGGATCTCACTTGTATATCTTTGAAAGCCTGAATCAACTGATTCAAAAATACCTGCCGGAGGAGCAAATTAAGCGCCTCGTGCAGGCTTACCTCGTGGCGCGGGACGCGCACGAGGGGCAAACACGTTCCAGCGGTGAGCCGTATATTACTCACCCGGTGGCCGTGGCATGTATTTTGGCTGAAATGAGGCTCGATCATGAGACTCTGATGGCGGCGTTATTACACGACGTTATCGAAGACACGCCTGCAACTTACCAGGACATGGAACAACTGTTTGGCAAAAGCGTTGCTGAGCTGGTTGAAGGCGTTTCAAAGTTAGACAAGCTGAAATTCCGTGATAAGAAAGAAGCGCAAGCGGAAAACTTCCGCAAAATGGTCATGGCGATGGTGCAAGATATCCGCGTCATTTTGATCAAACTCGCTGACCGTACTCATAACATGCGCACGCTGGGCTCTTTACGCCCGGACAAACGTCGCCGCATTGCCCGTGAAACGCTGGAAATTTACAGCCCGCTGGCACACCGTTTGGGTATTCATCACCTGAAAACCGAGCTCGAAGAGCTGGGCTTCGAAGCCCTTTATCCAAACCGTTATCGCGTCATCAAAGAAGTGGTGAAAGCTGCGCKTGGTAACCGTAAAGAGATGATCCAGAAAATCCTCTCTGAGATTGAAGGCCGTTTAACCGAAGCCGGCATTCAGTGCCGTGTCAGTGGTCGCGAAAAACACCTGTATTCTATCTATTGCAAAATGCACCTGAAGGAACAGCGTTTCCATTCTATTATGGATATCTACGCCTTCCGGGTGATCGTTAAAGAACTCGATACCTGTTATCGCGTGTTAGGACAGGCACATAGCCTGTACAAACCGCGTCCGGGTCGGGTTAAAGATTACATCGCCATCCCAAAAGCCAACGGCTATCAATCTTTGCATACATCACTAATCGGTCCGCATGGTGTGCCGGTTGAAGTACAGATCCGTACGGAAGATATGGATCAGATGGCGGAGATGGGGGTTGCGGCTCACTGGGCTTATAAAGAGAACAGTGAAACCAGTACCACCGCACAGATCCGTGCTCAGCGTTGGTTACAGAGTCTGCTTGAGCTGCAACAAAGTGCAGGCAACTCCTTTGAATTTATTGAGAGCGTGAAATCGGATCTGTTCCCGGACGAGATTTACGTCTTTACGCCGGAAGGTCGTATCGTCGAATTGCCTGCGGGCGCGACACCGGTCGACTTTGCTTATGCTGTGCATACCGATATCGGCCATGCCTGCGTTGGCGCGCGCGTTGACCGCCAACCGTATCCGCTCTCGCAGCCGCTGACCAGCGGACAAACTATCGAAATCATTACCGCACCGGGCGCCCGCCCGAATGCTGCCTGGCTGAACTTTGTCGTCAGCTCACGTGCACGCGCCAAAATCCGCCAGATGCTGAAGAACCTGAAACGTGATGATTCGGTTTCACTTGGCCGTCGCCTGCTGAATCATGCGCTGGGTGCCGGTAAAAAACTGTCAGACATTCCGCCGGAAAACATCAAAAACGAGCTGGATCGTATGAAGCTCGCCGCGATGGATGACCTGCTGGCGGAAATCGGTCTCGGCAATGCCATGAGCGTTGTGGTTGCCAAAAACCTGATGGGTGACCAGTCTTCAATGGCATCGTCAGGTACCCGTAATCTGCCGATTAAAGGCGCAGATGGCGTGCTGATCACGTTCGCGAAATGTTGCCGTCCGATTCCGGGTGACCCGATTATTGCCCACGTCAGTCCGGGCAAAGGGCTGGTGATCCATCATGAATCCTGCCGTAATATTCGCGGTTATCAGAAAGAACCTGAGAAATTCATGGCCGTTGACTGGGATAACCACCAGGAAACTGATCAGGAATTTATCGCTGAAATCAAAGTTGATATGTTCAACCATCAGGGCGCACTGGCGAACCTGACCGCTGCAATTAATGCCGCGCAGTCGAACATTCAGAATCTGAGCACCGAAGAAAAAGACGGTCGCGTCTACAGCGCCTTTATCCGCCTGACGACCCGCGATCGCGTTCATCTGGCGAATATCATGCGTAAAATCCGTATCATGCCGGACGTCATCAAAGTTACCCGCAACCGAAACTGATTGTTATGACCCCAGAACGTTATGCCCGCATCCGCGAAATGCTTGCGGCCCGACAGCCAGACCTGACGGTCTGTATGGAACAGGTGCATAAACCACATAACGTTTCTGCCGTCATCCGTACGGCAGACGCCGTCGGCGTTCACGAAATCCACGCTGTCTGGCCTACGACCCGAATGAAGACACTGGTCTCTTCGGCGGCAGGCAGCAACAGCTGGGTTCAGGTCAAAACACACAAAACCATTCAGGATGCCGTCGCCAAAATGAAGGCGAAGGGCATGCAAATCCTGGCAACCAACTTGTCAGAGAAAGCCGTCGACTTCCGCGCGATTGATTACACCCGCCCGACCTGCATTTTGCTGGGTCAGGAGAAAACCGGTATCACACCTGAAGCGTTAGCGCTGGCTGACAGCGATATCATCATTCCGATGATCGGTATGGTGCAATCTCTGAACGTCTCCGTTGCCTCGGCGCTTATCCTGTACGAAGCACAGCGCCAGCGCGAAAACGCCGGTATGTATCGCCGCGACAGCAGTCTGCTGAGCGAGAAGGAACAGCAGCGACTGCTGTTTGAAGGCGGCTATCCCGTTCTGTCCAATGTGGCGAAGCGAAAGAAGCTTCCCCGCCCTTTCATTGACGATCACGGGCAAATCATTGCCGATGATGAATGGTGGTCGGCGATGCAAATGACGGTCAAAAAAAGATGAAAGGCCGCCTGCTCGACGCCATCCCGCTGACGTCGCTTTCCGGCGTCGGAGCCAGTCAGGCAGACAAGCTCGCCAAACTCGGCCTTGAAACTATTCAGGATTTACTGCTTCATCTTCCTTTACGCTATGAAGATCGTACCCGCCTTTACACCATCAATGATTTACAGCCCGGCATTTTCGCCACCATAGAAGGCGAAGTGTTGCGTAGTGATATCAGTTTTGGCCGCCGCAGAATGCTGACCTGTCAGATAAGTGACGGCACTGGCATGGCGACGTTGCGCTTCTTCAACTTTAACGCCGCGATGAAAAACAGCCTGGCAACAGGTCGCCGTGTTACCGCTTATGGTGAAATCAAACGCGGCACGATCGGTGCTGAAATCATTCATCCGGAATACCGCATTCAGGGTGAAAACAGCGAAGTCGTTCTGCAGGAATCACTGACGCCGGTTTATCCGACAACGGAAGGTATCCGCCAGGCGACCTTGCGTAAACTGACGGATCAGGCACTTGAACTGCTCGACACCGTACCTGTCGCCGAACTGTTGCCAGAGGAACTGAGTCGTTCGCTGATCCCGCTTCCTCAGGCGCTGCATTTGCTGCACCGCCCGCCGCCAGATATCCAGCTTGCAGACCTTGAAAAAGGTCATCATCCGGCTCAACGCCGCCTGATTATGGAAGAACTTCTGGCACATAATCTCAGTATGCTGGCTGTCCGCGCCGGTACGCAGAGTTATAAAGCTCTGCCGTTGCATCATGACGACCGCCTGAAAAATCAGTTCCTCGCGTCGCTTCCTTTCAGCCCGACCGGTGCGCAAGCACGGGTTGTGGCAGAAATTGAACAGGACCTGGCAAAAAGTTATCCCATGATGCGTCTGGTGCAGGGCGACGTGGGATCAGGTAAAACGCTGGTAGCCGCCCTCGCCGCACTTTGCGCTATTGCTCAGGGCCAACAGGTCGGATTAATGGCGCCGACAGAATTGCTGGCCGAACAGCATGCCAATAATTTCCGTCAGTGGTTTGAGCCACTGGGTATTCAGGTCGGCTGGCTGGCGGGCAAACAAAAGGGTAAAGCCCGGCAGGCACAGCAGGATGCTATCGCCAGCGGACAGGTGTCGATGGTGGTGGGAACGCACGCTATCTTCCAGGAACAGGTTTTGTTCTCGTCACTGTCGCTGGTCATTATCGATGAACAGCACCGTTTCGGTGTGCATCAGCGTCTGGCGTTGTGGGAAAAAGGTCTGCAACAGGGCTTCCATCCACATCAGTTGATCATGACCGCCACGCCGATCCCACGCACACTGGCAATGACGGCTTACGCTGATCTTGATACCTCTGTGATCGACGAACTCCCGCCAGGCCGCACGCCGGTGACTACTGTCGCCATTCCGGACACCCGCCGCAGTGACATTATCAGCCGTGTCAAAAGTGCCTGCGAGCAGGAAAATCGTCAGGCTTATTGGGTGTGTACGCTGATTGAAGAATCGGAAATGCTGGAAGCGCAGGCCGCTGAAGCCACATGGGAAGGCCTGAAGGAGGCACTCCCGGCGCTGAATATTGGACTGGTTCACGGTCGTATGAAAGCCCAGGAAAAGCAGGCCGTTATGCAGGCATTCAAACAGGGTGAAGTGCAGCTTCTGGTGGCAACGACTGTCATTGAAGTCGGCGTTGACGTACCGAATGCCAGCCTGATGATTATCGAAAACCCGGAGCGTTTAGGGCTGGCGCAGTTGCACCAGTTACGTGGGCGCGTTGGACGTGGTGCCGTTGCTTCTCACTGTGTACTGCTCTACAAAACGCCGCTCAGCAAAACAGCGCAGAAACGTTTGCAGGTTTTACGCGACAGCAACGATGGCTTCGTTATCGCACAGCAGGATTTGGAAATCCGCGGGCCGGGTGAACTACTGGGCACGCGTCAGACCGGCAGCGCTGAATTTAAAGTCGCTGATTTATTACGTGATCAGGCGATGATCCCGGATGTACAGCGCATTGCGCGTTATCTGCAGCAACAATTCCCTGATCATGCCAAAGCCCTGATTGAGCGCTGGCTGCCAGAAAGAGTCCGTTACACCAACGCCTGATCTCTCTTTTCGCTCATTCACTTCATCAAATCATTATTAAAAATGATGTTTTGTTTCCAACATATTCTCTTCTCTTTTCCCTATTGCGCCCCCAAAACCACTCTCCGCACTGGTTATTTGATAACCTTCACAGAGTGGGGAAAAGCCGGTAACCGGTTTCACCTTCCGTCACTACACTGATGATAATTAAGGCAACCCTGTCTGATGTCCTCAACATAAGGCCAAATCATCATGAGTATCAGCCAATCCCTCTTCACTTTTATAGAACAGAAAATCAGCCCCTTCGCCGCACGATTATCCTCACAGCGACATGTCATGGCAGTGCGTGATGGCTTCATCTCAGCAATGCCCTTTATGATTGTTGGTTCGTTTTTACTGGTTTTTGTTCACCCGCCATTTTCGCCCGAATCTTCATGGGGCTTCGCCAGAAGCTGGCTGGCGCTCTCGGCAAAATATGAAGTGCAGATCCTGACGCCGTTCAATATGACGATGGGCATTATGTCCATCTACATCTCGGCATCGATTGCCTACAATCTGGCAAGAAGTTACAAGCTAGACCCGTTCATGACCGCAATGCTGGCGCTGATGTCTTTCCTGCTGGTCGCAGCACCGCAGATTGATGAAAAGATGTCGACGGCGGCGCTGGGCGGCGTGGGGATCTTTACGGCTATTCTGGTGGCGATTTATGTCACCGAACTGACGCGGTTATTGAAAAAATACAATATCGGTATCCGTTTACCCGAACAGGTACCTTCAAACATTAAGCATTCGTTTGATTTGCTGATCCCGATTGTGGCCGTGGTGATTACACTTTTCCCACTGAGCTTACTGGTCCAGTCAGGGTTTGATATGTTGCTGCCACAGGCGATTATGGCGCTGTTCGAACCCCTGATTTCTGCCGCAGACTCGCTGCCTGCTGTACTTCTCGCCGTGCTGATTTGCCACCTGTTGTGGTTCGCCGGCATTCATGGCTCGGCCATTGTATCTGGCATGTTGCAGGCTTTTTGGTTAACCAATCTCGGGCTGAATCAGACAGATCTCGCTGCCGGTTTACCCATGACGCACATCATGACCGAGGCATTCTGGAATTTCCTGATCGTGATTGGCGGGTCCGGCGCGACAATGGGACTGGTCCTGCTGTTTTGTCGCAGTAAGTCAGCGCATCTGCGCACCATGGGGAAACTCAGTCTGGTGCCAAGCTGTTTCAATATCAATGAGCCGGTGATTTTTGGCACACCTATCGTCATGAATCCGGTATTTTTCATCCCCTTCCTGCTGGCACCGATGGTCAATGCCGTTATCGCCTATCTGGCCGTATCGACGGATCTGCTCCCGCATATGATTTCACTGGTCCCCTGGACATCGCCGGCACCGATCGGGGCGGCCTGGGCGATGGGCTGGGATTTCAAAGTGTCGGTTCTGGTTATCCTGCTGATGGCACTGTCGATGGTAATTTATTATCCATTCTTCAAAGTCTACGAGAAGCAGTTACTGACGCAGGAAAAAGCCGCTGAGGCCGAACAGGTGTTCACTGAGAAGGCGGACGCGGCACAATAAACCCGACGGGAAGGAATCGTCAGGCACAGAAGCGATGTTTCTGTGCCTGTTTTTTTAGCTGATAGCCGGGAATACAGGCAGCATCAGATAGAGTTTAATCACAATCGCATTGGCGATATCGATGAAGAATGCGCCCACCATCGGCACCACCAGAAACGCCAGATGCGAAGGACCAAACTGGTTGGTGATCGCCTGCATATTGGCAATGGCCGTCGGGGTGGCACCCAGCCCGAAACCACAGTGTCCTGCCGCCAACACCGCCGCATCGTAGTTTTTCCCCATCACGCGATAAGTCACGAAAATCGCGTAAAGCGCCATCGCGAGGGCTTGAACGATAAGAATTGCCATCATCGGCAAGGCAAGTGCCGCCATCTCCCACAACTTAAGGCTCATCAATGCCATGGCAAGGAACAGTGACAAACTGACGTTACCCAGCACGGATACCGCACGGTCGAAGACACGATAAAAACCGAGCCATGCCAGCATATTACTCAGGATCACACCAACGAAGAGCACGCAGACAAAGGTTGGGATTTCAAATGCCGAGCCTTGCAACAGACTGGCGGCATATGTCCCTGCCATCAGGCAAATCGCGATCAGGGCAATGGTTTCAACCATCACCAGTGGCGTGATCATCCTGCCAATCGACGGTTTCTCAAATGCGCTCGGATCGACCATATCCTCGGGGTTTCCGTTGGGGGTGGAAGAATGGCTGACCAGATAGCGCGCTACCGGCCCCCCAATAATACCGCCGAGCACCAGACCAAAAGTTGCGCAAGCCATCGCGACTTCCGTCGCATTTTCAAAGCCATAACGCTCGATAAACAGCTTGCTCCATGCCGCGCCGGTGCCGTGGCCACCTGAAAGGGTAATCGACCCCGCCAGCAACCCCATCAGCGGATCCAGCCCGAGCATTTTCGCCATTCCGATACCGATGGCATTTTGCAAAAGCAGTAAGCCCACGACGACAAACACCAGCAAAAACAGCGATTTACCGCCTGCCTGCAGACTTGCCAGATTGGCGTTAAGACCGATCGTGGCAAAAAATGCCAGCATCAGTGGCTCTTTTAAAGACATGTCGAAACCGACTTCCCAGCCGAATATCTGGTTGGCGATCAGTAACAATAAAGCGACCAGCAAACCACCGGCAACGGGTTCAGGAATGGTGTATTTTTTGAGGAATTTGACCGACTGGACGCATTTCCGTCCTAAAAGGAGCACCAACGTGGCGGCAACCAGGGTGCCGTAGGTATCGAGTTGAATCATTGACGAACTCCATTTTAAAATAAATCCAATAAAATTATCGAGTTATAAAAACCTCACTGACATGTTTTTTCCCAGAAGCTGAATTAGAAGTCATTCAAGCTGCGTCAGGCAAGAAAAACAGGCCATAAATCCCGTCCAATCCAAAACCAGTCGAGGAATATTGCCATTAGCAAACGATTGCTTTTGTCGTTAATTTCAATAAAAATGCCCGCTTTGCCGCTTATTGGAATGCCACAGCATGAGTTCGCAAACCGCAGAACAAGAAACACAGCAACCCGATCTTTCCCGCCAGCAAAAAAGTGAACTGATTTACCGGCTCGAGGACCGCCCGCCATTACCTCAAACGTTATTCGCCGCCTGTCAGCATTTGCTGGCGATGTTTGTTGCGGTAATCACACCAGCACTACTGATTTGCCAGGCGCTGGGTTTGCCCGCGCAGGACACGCAGCACATCATCAGCATGTCGCTGTTCGCCTCCGGCCTGGCTTCTATTTTGCAGATTAAAACCTGGGGACCGGTCGGCTCGGGGTTACTCTCGATTCAGGGCACCAGCTTTAACTTTGTTGCGCCGCTGATCATGGGCGGAATGGCGCTGAAAAATGGCGGTGCGGATGTGCCGACCATGATGGCGGCGCTGTTCGGCACCCTGATGCTGGCTTCCTGCACTGAAATCATTCTTTCCCGTTTCCTGCATCTCGCACGCCGCATCATTACGCCGCTGGTTTCCGGCATCGTGGTGATGATTATCGGGCTTTCACTCATTCAGGTCGGACTGACGTCTATCGGCGGCGGTTATGCGGCCATGAGCGATCACACATTCGGGGCACCGAAAAATCTGCTGCTGGCTGCCGTCGTGCTGGTAGTGATTGTTCTGCTGAACCGTCAACGTAACCCTTACCTGCGTGTCGCCTCTCTGGTTATCGCCATGGCCGTGGGTTATCTGGTGGCCTGGATGACGGGCATGTTGCCAACCGTTGCGCCAGCCGCGCAAAGCAACTGGATAACATTACCAACGCCGCTGTATTACGGACTGGGTTTTGACTGGAATTTGCTGATCCCGCTGATGCTGATTTTCATGGTGACATCGCTGGAAACCATCGGTGATATTACCGCAACCTCGGACGTTTCTGAGCAACCGGTCAGCGGCCCGCTGTACATGAAGCGCATCAAAGGCGGCGTTCTGGCCAATGGCCTGAACTCGATGCTTTCTGCTGTATTTAACACCTTCCCGAATTCCTGCTTCGGGCAGAACAACGGCGTCATTCAACTGACCGGCGTTGCCAGCCGCTATGTCGGTTTTGTGGTCGCGCTGATGCTGATCATCCTCGGGCTGTTCCCGGCGGTGGCCGGGTTTGTGCAGCATATTCCTGAACCGGTTCTGGGCGGTGCGACCATCGTGATGTTCGGCACCATTGCCGCATCCGGTGTGCGTATTGTTTCCCGCGAGCGCCTGAACCGCCGCGCGATTATGATCATGGCGCTTTCTCTGGCCGTCGGTATGGGTGTTTCCCAGCAACCGCTGATCCTGCAATTCGCGCCCGACTGGCTGAAAACCTTGCTGTCATCCGGTATTGCGGCAGGCGGGATTACTGCGATAGTTCTGAATCTGGTTTTCCCTCACGAGAAGTAAACACAGGATGTAATCCGCGTGCAACAGCGGCAGAGGGTCTGGAACCCCTGCCGCTTTTTATTGTCTCCATTCTGCTAACCTGTTGAGAAAAGTCGCTGTTTGCGGCATAAACAAAGAATCTTTTTCCACTTTCCCGCTACAGGGCTCCAGACGATGAGATTTATCGGTAAAATTTTGCTGACGTTCGCCTTACTTCTGGTACTGGCGATCGTGCTGGTGTACGTCCTGTTGCAAACCCGCTGGGCTGCTGGCTGGGTCAGCCGCTGGGTCAGCAATAACAGCGAGTACCGTCTCTCCGTGGAGAAACTCGACCATAACTGGTCGTCGCCGGGTCGGGTGACGTTAACCAATGTCATCTTCGGGCAGAAGAATCAGCCGGAAGTGCTGAATGCCGGTGAAGTTGATCTGGATTTAAGCTGGCGTCAGATCACCGAGCCACGCTTTTTCGATCGCGTCGTGCTGGTCAGCGGACGCCTCAATGTCAGTCCTTCGTCAATGAATTTGCCATTGCAGGCCAATACCCTGCAACTGAGTAAAATGGCGCTCACCGGCAATACCGCTGGCTTAGACATTCAGGGTCAGCAGATTAACGCCGGTATTTCGCCGTGGCAGCCAAAACCCAATCAGCTTTTAGGCGATAAGGCAGACTTCCAGCTGAGCGCCGCCAGCCTGACGGTCAACGGACTGCCGGCCGAAAATGTGCTGATTCAGGGCAACATCAATAATAAGAATCTGACGCTGAGTAATTTTGGCGGCGATCTGGCTCGCGGTCAGTTAACGGGTAAAGCGACGCAGGCCGCCGATGGCAGCTGGAACATAGAAAACCTGCGGCTGAGCAATGTGCGTCTGCAAACCTCCAAACCGCTTTCTGCTTTCTTCGACGACTTCCAGACCCTGCCAAAAGTGACTATTCAGCGACTTGATCTGATCGACGCGCGTTTGCAGGGAACAGACTGGGCATTCAGCGACGTTGATTTGTCCGTGCAGGATCTGACGCTCGAAAAAGGCGACTGGCAAAGTGATGACGGCGAAATCACCCTGAATGCGACGGATATGATTGATGGAAACCTGCATATTCAGGATCCGATCATCAGCCTCGACCTTTCGCCGCAGGGCATTGCGATCAAACAAGCTACGGCGCGCTGGGAGCGCAGTTTATTGCGCACGACCGGCAACTGGCTGCGCGCCAACAAACGCCTTCAGCTTGATGAAGTGTCTGTTGCGGGGCTGGAATACACCTTGCCGGAAAACTGGAAACAACTCTGGAATCAGGCACTGCCGGATTCGCTGTCTGAAGTCTTTATCAGCCGGTTCATTGCTAACCGGAACCTGATTATTGATATCAATCCGCAGTTCCCCTTCCAGCTGACTGCACTTGATGGCCTCGGCAATAACCTGTTGCTGGCGCGTAATCATCAGTGGGGGATCTGGAGCGGTAAGCTGAATCTGAATGCAAGTGAAGCCACATTTAACCGCAATGACGTGCGCCGTCCTTCCATCACCCTGGAGGCGAACGACCGTCAGGTGAGTATTTCTGAGCTGAGCGCCTTTACCAAAGAAGGATTGCTGGAAGCCAGTGCGACGGTTGATCAGCAGCCGCAGCGTCATTTCTCTGTGAAGATGACCGCCCGCTCAGTACCGGCGAATCAGCTGGAAAACTGGGGATGGCCACATGTGGCGCTAGAAGGTAACGCTAATATGCAGCTGAATCTGCAAGGACAGATGCCGGCAAACGTGGATTACAAACCCACGCTCAGCGGGACATTGCAGATAAACGGCAGCCAGACAATTGACCAGAGAATGGTAAACGGGTTGGTTTCCGGTACGCCAGCATCTGCTACTCCTTAATCCAGGCATCACCAAAAATGCAAAAGGCACCGCAATGGCGGTGCCTTTTATTTTGGGTAGAAACCAATCAGTTAATTTCAGGCTCCAGCGGTGCGCCGGGCGCGGCGGGCAATACCAGATAGGTGCCTTCAAACACCGCGCCGTCTGTCTCATCGCCGTATAAATTCACTTCGAGTTGCACGCGTGCTTTCCGCCCGCGAGCCAGACGGTCGAGATCACCGCGGACAGAGCCCAGGTCGGCAACGGCACGCGGCCTGCCGGTCACCGGCATGCTGTAACGGATATGCGCATCCGCCAGCACAATGGTGCCGCCCAGATGGCGCTCACGCAGCAGCAGCCAGATCAGCCCCCAGCCGGTCAGCGTTGCCAGCGAAAACAAACTGCCAGCGAACAATGTATGGTGCGGATTCTGGTTGCCCGTTTCCGGCATCGTGGTGACAAATCGCTGGCCGGTGTACTGACTGATACGCACGCCCATTTTTTCACTGAGCGGGATGTGGTCATACCAGGCCTGCTGAAGCTGACCGCACCAGTCAGGGCGATGCAGAATATCATCCAGCGTTTCGATGGGTTTTATCATCAGGAAGTGGCGAACCGGGGTTGTTTGCGGCGTGGTGATTTCGCCCTGATTCACAAAGCCCAGTTTGGCAAAGAAATCCACGGCATCTTCGCGGGCGCTACAGACCACTCGTTTCACCCCTTCCTGACGCGCCACAGACTCCAGGGTCATCGCGACCAGCGTTCCCAGCCCTTTGTCTTGTACATTTGGATCAACCGCCAGAAAGCGGATAGAGGCTTCATTATCGGCATTGATGTATAAACGGCCAACCGCCACCGGTTCGCCCTCCTCATCAACTACCATCTGGTGATGTGCGATGGAATCGTAGGCATCACGCTCTGAACCCTCCGGCTGATGCAACGGTTTACGCAGCATTTCCCAACGGAATCGGTAATAGGCGGCCAGTTCTTTTTCGGTCGTCGGTACTCTCAGATGATACATAGATGCTTTCTCTCCGGCGTTATGCCTTATGGATCAGACTTGTAGCCAGAAGGTCACCGGCCCGTCGTTCACCAGTGCCACTTTCATATCCGCTGCAAAGCGTCCGGTTTCGGTAGCAATGCCCTTTTCCCGGCACTGCCCGCAAAAATACTGATATAACCGCTCCGCTTCCTGTGGCTCAGCCCCGCGCGAGAACCCAGGACGCATGCCTTTTTGTGTGTCCGCCGCCAGCGTGAACTGCGACACCACCAGCAGGCTGCCACCAGCCTGCTGCACGTTCAGATTCATCTTGTCATTTTCGTCACCGAAGATTCGGTACCCGATCACCCGTTCACAAAGGCGTTTGGCTTTTTGTTCGTCATCGCCCTGTTCAACGCCCAGTAAAACCAGTAACCCCGGTCCTATCTGGCCACAGATTTCGCCATCGATCGTAACGCTGGCATTCAATACCCGCTGAATTAACGCAATCATACAAATCCTTCGGACTGATTATTCTTCTGCCCTATGTTGAGCAGACTGCAATTTTCTTAGAGAACGGTACTCGCCCAGCGTGACGGTAATTTCCGCCCCAAGAAGAACGATACACCAGCTGACATAGACCCAGAGAAATAAAATGGGGATCACCGCCAGTACACCGTAAATCAACTGATATGACGGGAAAAGCTGAATGTATAAGGTGAAGATTTTTTTACTCAACTCGAATAATACGCCGGAGACCAGCGCGCCTATCAGGGCATCTTTTGCCGGCACTCTGACCGTCGGGACTACCTGATAGAGCAGCCAGAATGTCACCCAGGAGATCAGCAAGGGCAGAATGCGCAGCGCGTGGTCGATCACCGAATGCACACCGCTGATGTTCAGCCAGTTCAGGGAGAGCAGATATGAGCTGACAGCCACGCTGGCCACCAGCAGAATTGGCCCGAGCGTTAACACCATCCAGTACACAGCGAAAGAAAACACAATCGGACGCGTGGTTTTGCTGTCCCAGATTTTGTTCAGCACGCTGTCTACCGAGGCTATCAGAAGTAGCGCGGTGACGATTAATCCACAGGTGCCCACGGCCGTCATTTTGCTGGAGTTGGCAACAAACTGTTCCAGATAGCGCTGGATAGTATTACCGGTCGCGGGCATGAAATTGGAAAAAATGAATGTTTTCAGCTGCATGCTGATTTCTGAAAAAACAGGGAATAATGCAAAAAGTGAAAATACCACGGCGATCAGTGGCACGAGCGATAGCAAAGAGACATAGGCCAGATGGCCCGCCAGAAGCGTCAGGCCATCTTTATCCGAACGCTTTAAAAGCAGGCGCGTAAATTTCCACAACGATTTTAGGTAGTGGCTCAGTGCCCTTTTCTGCATCCTTACATCCTTCAGGAAAAGTATTTCGGTACCGTCTGGTTATCTTCTACCCATACAGCCTCAATGCCAGCATTCCGGGCGGCTTCGATATTTTCAGCAACATCATCAAAGAACACGGCCTGGTCGGCGGTGAATCCTTCTTTCTCCAGAACATGCCGGAAAATTTCGGGCTCCGGTTTGCGCATACCCAAATTTTGCGAGAGGTACATCGCGTCGGTATTGGCTTCGATTTCAGGATAATGATGAGGCCAGAAATCCAGATGTAAGCGGTTGGTATTAGAAAGCACGACGACACGATGACCTTCTTCGCGCAGTTTCTGAAACAGGGCAATGACCTCAGGACGCAGACCAACAAACACCGCATGCCAGCCCGCACTGAATTGTTCAAAGCTTAGTGCGATACCCATTTCATGACATAAATCGGCAGCAAACTGTTCGTCGCTGATTTCACCACGCTCGTGTTTCTGGAACACCTCGCCCATTGAAAACCGCTCGGTCAGCGTCGCCAGCGGGGTGCCACTCAGATGGCTCCACACCCCCAGCACTCGTTTGAAATCAATATCAATAATGACGTTTCCCATATCAAAAATGTACAGCATTGCACGCTCCTGATTTCAAAGATGACAGTTAACTTTAGCGGTAAAACGTACAAGTGAACAGGGGCAACGCGACGGGGCGTAACGAACGGAGGAGAAAAAAACATAAAAAAAACAGGGTACCCGAAGGCACCCTGTTTCTGTGTAACGGCAAACGTTAAAGAAGATTAACCTTCTTTAGGACCACGCATTGCACGTTTACGATCGTTCTCGGTCAGGTGACGTTTACGGATACGCACAGACAGAGGAGTCACTTCGACCAGTTCGTCATCATCGATGAATTCCAGAGCTTGCTCCAGAGACATTTTGATAGCAGGAACCAGAGTCGTTGCTTCGTCAGTACCGGACGCACGCATGTTAGTCAGTTTCTTACCGGTCAGGCAGTTCACGGTCAGGTCGTTAGAACGTGAGTGAATACCGATAATCTGGCCTTCATACACTTCTGCGCCGTGGCCCAGGAACAATTTACCGCGGTCTTGCAAGCTGAACAGTGCGAACGCAACCGCTTTACCCTGACCGTTGGAGATCAGCACGCCGTTCTGACGCTGGCCGATTTCGCCCGGACGAACGTCATCGTAGTGGCTGAACGTGGAGTACAGCAGACCGGTACCGGAAGTCATGGTCATGAATTCGGTACGGAAGCCGATCAGGCCACGTGCTGGGATCAGGTAATCAAGACGGATACGACCTTTGCCGTCTGGGATCATGTCTTTGACATCGCCTTTACGCTCACCCATGGCCTGCATAACAGAACCCTGGTGTTGCTCTTCGATATCCAGTGTCACGTTCTCGAATGGCTCTTGCATGCGGCCATCGATTTTACGGTTGATTACTTTAGGACGGGAAACCGCCAGCTCGAAACCTTCACGACGCATATTTTCGATCAGAACCGACAGGTGAAGTTCACCACGGCCTGAAACACGGAATGCATCAGCATCTTCAGTTTCTTCAACACGCAATGCAACGTTGTGCACCAGCTCTTTGTTCAGACGGTCAAGGATCTGACGTGAAGTCACATACTTACCTTCTTTACCACAGAACGGAGAGGTGTTTACGTTGAAGTACATGGTTACTGTTGGTTCATCAACGCTCAGCGCAGGCAGAGCTTCAACATTCGCCGGATCACAGATTGTGTCGGAAATGTTCAGTTCGCCCAGGCCGGTGATTGCGATGATGTCGCCCGCTTCAGCAACGGTGGCTTCGATACGCTCAAGACCCATGTGGGTCAGAACTTTACCGACTTTACCGTTGCGGGTTTTGCCTTCGCTGTCGATGACAGTGATTTGCTGGTTAGGCTTAACGGTACCGCGTTTGATGCGGCCGATGCCGATGACGCCAACATAGTTGTTGTAGTCCAGCTGAGAGATTTGCATCTGGAACGGTGCTTCCATCTCAACTTGTGGCGGAGATACGTGGTCAACGATCGCCTGGTACAGCGGGGTCATGTCTTCGGCCATATCGTTATGGTCGTTACCCGCGATACCCATCAATGCTGATGCATAGATGATTGGGAAATCGAGTTGTTCGTCGGTTGCGTCCAGGTTTACAAACAGGTCGAAGACCTGATCGACAACCCAGTCAGGACGCGCGCCAGGGCGGTCAACCTTGTTGATTACCACGATCGGTTTCAGACCATTAGCGAAGGCTTTTTTGGTCACGAAACGGGTTTGCGGCATTGGGCCATCCATTGCATCCACAACCAGCAGCACCGAGTCGACCATTGACATCACACGCTCTACCTCACCGCCGAAGTCGGCGTGTCCTGGGGTATCCACGATGTTGATGCGGTAGTCTTTCCAATTAATGGCGGTGTTTTTTGCGAGGATGGTAATCCCACGCTCTTTCTCCAAATCGTTGGAGTCCATTACGCGTTCAGTGGCTTCTACACGCTCTCCGAAAGTACCGGATTGTTGCAGCAGCTTGTCGACCAGGGTGGTTTTACCATGGTCAACGTGGGCAATAATGGCGATGTTACGCAAATTTTCGATCACAGCTTTGCCTCAGGCATTAGAAATAGCGCGCTATTGTACACGTATTAAGCGAGGTTCTAAACAAGATCACAAGGATCTTGTTGAAACAACTTATGGATGGCTACTTTGTGATCCCTTTCACGGTGCAAAAAGACCACTGAACCATTATGACGCACCATTATAGTGCTCTCACTCTCACAGTTAGCACCATTTTAGTGCGAGAATTCCGTTATGGTGCATACTTGTCGAGTGCAAAAGCCCTGTAAAATGGCGTTGTTTGCATTTTCTCAAAGTTGGCACAGTTTTCGCTAATAGTTTTTAGAGTAAAAGTTTTTTAGGGTAAAAAATTTTTTACAGGGTGAAGAGCCTGACCAGACAAATAATAGCGCTGTTCAGTCTACACGCCAGTTCCAGTAAGGCTGTTATTTCCAACTAAAGACCAAAAATGGTTATTCGTTCCACGACGATAATGAGAAATTCGGGAGAACTAGTATGTCCGCTGAACACGTTTTGACGATGCTGAATGAGCATGAAGTGAAATTCGTAGATTTACGCTTCACTGATACCAAAGGCAAAGAACAGCACGTCACCATTCCTGCGCACCAGGTTAGCGCTGACTTCTTCGAAGAAGGCAAAATGTTTGACGGCTCTTCAATCGGTGGCTGGAAAGGCATTAACGAATCTGACATGGTCTTGATGCCAGATGCGAGCACTGCTGTTCTTGACCCATTCTACGAAGAAACTACCCTGATCATTCGTTGCGACATCCTTGAGCCAACCACGCTGCAAGGTTATGACCGCGACCCACGCTCTACCGCAAAACGTGCAGAAGATTTCCTGCGCTCTTCCGGTATCGCGGACACCGTTCTGTTCGGGCCAGAGCCAGAATTCTTCCTGTTTGATGATGTGCGCTTCGGCAGCAGCATCTCCGGTTCTCACGTCGCTATCGATGATATCGAAGGCGCATGGAACTCAAGCACCAAATACGAAGGCGGCAACAAAGGCCACCGTCCTGCAGTAAAAGGCGGTTACTTCCCGGTTCCTCCGGTCGACTCCTCTCAGGATCTGCGTTCTACCATGTGTCTGACCATGGAAGAAATGGGTCTGGTTGTTGAAGCTCACCACCACGAAGTGGCAACCGCTGGTCAGAACGAAGTGGCAACCCGCTTCAACACCCTGACTAAAAAAGCTGACGAAATCCAAATCTACAAATACGTGGTTCACAACGTGGCTCACGCATTTGGCAAAACTGCGACCTTCATGCCAAAACCAATGTTTGGCGATAACGGTTCAGGTATGCACTGCCACATGTCTCTGTCCAAGAACGGTAACAACCTGTTCGCTGGCGACAAATACGGCGGCCTGTCTGAAATGGCACTGTTCTACATCGGCGGTATCATTAAGCACGCTAAAGCAATCAACGCCTACGCTAACCCGACCACCAACTCCTACAAGCGTCTGGTCCCGGGCTACGAAGCGCCAGTAATGCTGGCTTACTCTGCGCGTAACCGTTCTGCATCCATCCGTATTCCACACGTATCAACGCCTAAAGCGATGCGTATCGAAGCACGTTTCCCTGATCCAGCGGCTAACCCATACCTGGCGTTTGCTGCACTGATGATGGCTGGCCTGGACGGTATCATCAACAAGATCCACCCTGGCGATGCGATGGACAAAAACCTGTATGACCTGCCACCGGAAGAAGAAGCAGAAATTCCAAAAGTTGCAGGTTCACTGGAAGAAGCCCTGAACGCACTGAACGAAGACCGCGAGTTCCTGACCCGTGGTGGCGTGTTCACTGACGACGCTATCGATGCTTATATCGGTCTGCGTAAAGAAGAAATGGACCGCGTGCGCATGACTCCGCATCCGGTTGAGTTCGAACTGTACTACAGCGTTTAATTTTTCGATTAAACCGGACTCAGCGCTCGTCTTCGGGCTGGCGCTGAGGGTAATACCCGACTGAAGGCCTGTGTTCACAAACCCTTCAGCGTCAAAATTAAGTAAGACGATTTATATTTGTTGCCGTGGAAACTTTCAGCCCATCTCCGGATGGGCTTTTTTCTCCACACTCTTTCCTGCTCAACCCCTCTGACCCGTGATTTCACCGGGTAGCGAGATAAAATGCACCAATCAGGTGCGGGAGACTGCGGTATGGCAACTGGCAAACTGCCCGATGCTGGGCAGATCCTGAATTCCTTAATCAACAGCGTTCTGCTGTTAGACGACGAATTGGCTGTGCATTATGCCAATCCGGCAGCTCAGCAGTTACTGGCGCAAAGTTCCCGAAAGCTTTTTGGCACCCCTTTGCCAGAACTGGTGGGATATTTTTCGCTGAACATCGAATTAATGCGTGAAAGTCTGACAGCCGGACAAGGCTTTACAGACAGTGAAGTGACGCTGGTCGTAGACGGCCGCGCGCATGTGTTGTCGCTGACCGCACAGATGCTGCCAGAAGGTTTCATTCTGGTGGAACTGGCGCCGATGGATAATCAGCGCCGCCTGAGCCAGGAACAATTACAGCACGCTCAACAAGTTGCTGCGCGTGATTTGATCCGCGGTCTGGCACATGAAATCAAGAATCCGCTCGGCGGGTTGCGTGGCGCAGCACAATTATTATCCAGAGCGCTGCCCGATCCGGCCTTGCTGGAATATACGAAAGTCATTATTGAGCAGGCTGACCGTCTGCGTAATCTGGTCGACAGATTGCTGGGCCCGCAACGTCCGAGCCAGCATGTGACACAAAGTATTCACCAGGTTGCGGAACGGGTTTGCCAACTGGTCTCGATGGAGAAGCCGGATAACGTTCAGCTGGTGCGGGACTATGATCCTAGCCTGCCGGAACTGGCGCACGACCCCGATCAGATAGAACAGATTTTGTTAAACATCACCCGCAACGCATTACAGGCGCTGGGGGAGGAAGGCGGCACAATTACATTACGCACGCGTACTGCTTTCCAGATTACGTTACACGGCGTGCGTTATCGTCTGGTGGCCCGTATCGATATTGAAGATGATGGCCCCGGCGTACCGGCGCATTTGCAGGACACCCTTTTTTACCCCATGGTCAGTGGCCGCGAAGGGGGCACCGGTTTGGGCCTGTCCATCGCGCGCAGTTTGATTGATCAGCATTCGGGTAAAGTTGAATTTAACAGTTGGCCAGGACATACCGAATTCTCGGTATTCCTGCCTATTCGCCAGTGAGGTTCTTATGCAACGAGGGATAGTCTGGATCGTCGATGACGATAGCTCCATCCGCTGGGTACTTGAACGTGCGCTCACTGGAGCCGGTTTAACGTGCACCACGTTTGACAGCGGCAATGAAGTGCTTGATGCCATTGCGACTCAAACCCCTGACGTTTTGTTATCAGATATCCGTATGCCCGGGATGGACGGTTTAGCGCTGTTAAAGCAGATTAAACAACGTCACCCGATGCTTCCGGTCATCATAATGACAGCACACTCCGATCTGGATGCTGCAGTCAGCGCCTATCAGCAAGGTGCGTTTGATTATCTGCCAAAACCGTTCGACATTGATGAAGCCGTGGCACTGGTTGAACGAGCCATCAGTCATTATCAGGAACAACAGCAACCGGCACGCAGCCAGCCTGCGAGTGGCCCGACCGCAGACATTATCGGTGAAGCGCCCGCTATGCAGGACGTATTTCGCATCATCGGCCGTTTGTCCCGTTCTTCAATCAGCGTGCTGATTAATGGGGAATCCGGTACCGGTAAAGAGCTGGTCGCTCACGCCTTACACCGCCACAGCCCGCGCGCCAAAGCGCCCTTTATCGCGCTGAATATGGCTGCTATCCCGAAAGACCTGATTGAGTCCGAATTATTCGGCCACGAGAAAGGGGCGTTTACCGGCGCCAACACCGTCCGTCAGGGACGTTTTGAACAAGCCGATAACGGCACGCTGTTCCTCGATGAAATCGGGGATATGCCGCTTGATGTGCAAACCCGTCTGCTTCGCGTGCTGGCAGATGGCCAGTTCTATCGTGTTGGCGGTTATGCGCCGGTGAAAGTGGACGTGCGTATTATCGCTGCGACTCACCAGAATCTGGAGCTACGGGTTCAGGAAGGGAAATTCCGCGAGGATTTATTCCACCGCCTGAACGTTATCCGCGTCCATCTGCCGCCGCTGCGTGAACGTCGTGAAGACATCCCGCGTCTGGCGCGTTACTTCCTGCAAGTCGCGGCTAAAGAGCTGGGTGTGGAAGCAAAAAACCTGCATCCGGAAACAGAAACGGCACTGACGCGATTGCCATGGCAGGGCAACGTGCGCCAGCTGGAAAACACCTGCCGCTGGCTCACCGTCATGGCGGCGGGTCAGGAAGTGCTGATTCAGGATTTACCCAGCGAACTGTTTGAGACCTCGGCCCCTGAAACCGGTGGTCAGAGTCTGCCAGACAGTTGGGCGACATTGCTGGCACAATGGGCAGACCGTGCGCTGCGTTCCGGTCATCAAAACCTGCTGTCAGAAGCGCAACCTGAAATGGAACGTACATTACTGACCACGGCGCTGCGCCATACACAGGGACATAAACAGGAAGCGGCACGGTTGCTGGGCTGGGGGCGAAATACCCTGACCCGCAAACTGAAAGAACTGGGCATGGAATAAAAGTCCTCGCACCAGACAGCAAAACAGCCGCTTATGCGGCTGTTTTTATTTGCAGAGCAGACTGTCAGATAACGCGAGAGAATTGTTGCTGGCGCACCTGACGTCGCAGATAAATATCAAAGCACATACAGATATTACGGATCAGCAAACGCCCGCGCGGTGTCACCTGAATATGTGTGCCACTCACCTCAACCAGCCCGTCTTCAGCCAGCGGCTGCAGCAGTGCCAGATCATCAGCAAAATAATCGGTAAAACGAATATCGTAACGCTGTTCGATATCAGCAAAATTCAACTCAAAATGGCAGATCAGAGATTTAATGACATCACGACGAAGGCAGTCATCATTCGTCATTTCCAGACCCCGCCATAAGGCATGTCCCTGCTCTTCCACATGAGCGTAATAGGTTTTGATATCTTTTTCGTTCTGCGCGTAGGTATCGCCGAGCATGCTGATGGCCGAAACGCCCATTCCCAGCAAATCACTGTCGCCCTGTGTGGTGTAGCCCTGGAAATTGCGGTGCAATTTGCCTTCGCGCTGGGCAATCGCCAGTTCGTCTTCAGGGCGAGCAAAGTGATCCATCCCGATAAAGCAATAGCCGAAACCGGTCAGTGAAGCGATGGTTTCCTGCAAAATTTTCAATTTCTCTTCCGCGCCAGGCAAATCAGCATCTTTGATTTTGCGCTGAGCGGCGAACAATTTTGGCATGTGCGCATAATTGAACACACTCAGACGATCAGGGTTGAGCTCTGCCACACGCTGCAGCGTGTAAGCAAAACTTTCTGCCGTCTGTTTCGGCAGACCGTAAATCAGATCGATATTAGTCGAGTTGAAACCCAGCGCCCGGGCGCGTGCAATGAGGGCAAAGATGAAATCTTCATCCTGCTCACGGTTAACCAGAAGCTGCACTTCTTTGTTGAAATCCTGGACCCCCATACTCAGGCGGTTAAAGCCTTCGCTGCGCAGATGGTCAAGCACATCAAGCTCAATTTCACGTGGATCTACCTCCAGTGACATTTCTGCGTCGGGCAGGATATCAAAGTGTGCCCGCAGAAGGCCCATCAGACGGCTTATCTGCGCTTTATCGAGGTAAGTCGGAGTACCACCGCCCCAATGCAGCTGACTGACCTGACGACCTTTAAAGAGCGGTGCACGGTGACTGATCTCTTTTTCAAGCACGTTGAGATATTCTTCGGCTTTATGCTGCTGGCGGGTCACCAGTTTATTGCAGCCGCAGAAGTAGCAGAGCTTATGGCAGAAAGGAATGTGCACGTACAATGAGAGCGAGCGTGCCGGATAACGGGCAGCCGCATTTTCGAAAGCGGTATTATCGTAGCGTTCACTGAACTCAAGTGCTGTTGGATAGGATGTGTATCGCGGACCCGAATAATTGTATTTCTGGATCAGCGCTAAATCCCAGACGGTAGTCTGTTCTGACATGGGGTACTCACTCCTTCCGGCGTCGGATGCGACCGGTTCGCTTTACAGGCAGGCTTTGAGCCTGCCGTGCAAAGGTCGCTCTGCGCAAACGTGCTTTGGTTTTCGATAACCGGCGTAGTTTACCGAATAACCAAAGCAGATAACATGCAAAGAGTAAGGCTATTGCCGGGATGACCCAGCGCATAGCTTAGAAACCCTCTTTTGGATTTCCGCGCTTGAGCAACTGCATCATGTCTTCGTTTTTCTCTTCTTCTTCGTCATCTTCATCTTCGCCGAGTTCGATGCCGAGGATTTCCATCAGAACGTCGATGCGATCAAGTGTCTGATCAACATAAGCCTGATCTTCTGCGCTTAATGCTTTGCCATCGTCGATGAGATCCAGCAAAGAATCCAGACGCTCATCATTTTCGAGTAACGTCAGTTCTTCTTCCGGTGTCATCTTAGGTTTTGCATCTTGCTTCGGCTGTGCGGCTTTTTTAGCTTTCGCTGCATTGTTCGTAACGGTCTCAACGATCAAAGGCACGGCTTTTTTGCTACCGATACGCGGATCGGCTTTTTTCGTGCCCGCGCCGCTTTGGTTCTGGGCCGCATCCGGATTGGCGCGTGAGCCTGCTTTATGGCCACGGCGCTTGTTGTCACGCTTGCGTTCGCGCGCTTCGATATCAAGCTCGACACGACTTTTCTTCTTCGTTTTAGCTGTCGCGGTATTGGCGCGCGGTGCTTTCGCTGGCTGTTTCATGGCATCTGCTCTTAGGTGTGTACATTTAGTATAGATTTGCGCCGGAATCTAGCAGAAAGCGGGCAAAGAAAAAAGGCAGCAAGGTAACCTTGCTGCCTTTTTCTTTCCTTCCTCAGAAGGATATTCATCAAATACTTTCCCTGTATAGCATCAACGTCCCGGTTTTTCCTTTGCCTTTCAGAGCCTCCGGCTCCGTTCATCCTTAAATCGCGATGCATTTCCCGTGATCCCTGAATGCAATTTTCGTCCTTGTTTCCCTGCTCGCCTTCACCGCGTAAGAAATACTTTACCCGACTGGCACAAAGGCTCAAGATACCCGCCAGCCGTCTTGTCGATTTCATAACGACATCAATTTTATCTTATTGAAATTGAATAACATTAAAAAATTCGGCGACAAAACAAGCGAAATAACCCGCATCATGAATAGCAAATGTCTTACATCATGAAGGCAATTTCCCCCGCCTTCATCTCTGTGGTCCCTTCGCCTCATCATTCGGATTTTAAAAACACGAACGCATCTCGGCTGTGTTGCAGTTATAATCGCCAGCCAGATACTCATGCCTCACGGAGACGCACGCTTTGACCAGCCAAACTTACAACTATCATATGACCCATTTCGTCATGAGCGCCCCGGATATCCGGCATTTGCCATCTGACGCAGGCATTGAAGTCGCATTTGCTGGTCGTTCAAACGCCGGCAAATCCAGTGCGCTGAATACCCTGACACAGCAGAAAAGCCTCGCGCGTACCAGTAAAACGCCTGGCCGTACTCAGCTCATCAACCTGTTCGAAGTGAAGCCGGGCATCCGCCTGGTCGACTTGCCGGGTTATGGCTACGCGGAAGTACCGGAAGAAATGAAGCGCAAATGGCAGCGCGCGCTGGGCGAATATCTGCAAATGCGTAACTCCCTCAAAGGTCTGGTTGTGTTGATGGATATCCGCCATCCGCTTAAAGATCTCGATCAACAAATGATTCAGTGGGCAGTTGATGTGGGTACGCCGGTCATGTTGCTGCTGACTAAAGCCGACAAACTGGCTTCAGGCGCACGTCAGGCGCAGATAAAAATGGTCCGTGAAGCGGTGAAAGAATTCATGGGTGATATTCAGGTAGAGGCATTTTCCTCACCGAAGAAAATGGGCGTGGATAAACTGAGTGACAAACTGAACACCTGGTTCAGCGAAATCCCGCCGGAAGTGCAGGAAGAAGAGCTTTCTAACGAAGGCGAATAGTAGCGCCCCGGGAACGGGGAAATGTAAGTAAAGAACAGAAAGGGGTGACCGCAAGGTTGCCCTTTTTTATGGGTATAACCCTATGAAAAATCCAATAAAAAACGCCCCAGACATAAATGCCTGGGGCGGCTAAAATATTCAGCCAAATCCGATTACGTGAAGTAAAAGGTCTGAAAGATAGAACATCTTACCTCTGTACCCTACGAGAGAAACTTTACCCTATTTTCTGACGGGGAAAAAGAACTTTTTGTAGTTTACTTACACAAAAATCGCGGATTATGCGATCACTCTCATGGTATGAGCACATAATCCTGTAGCTTAATTACAAAAAAAGCTTAATAACTATTCACTTAGTGAGCCTGATCCCAGTTTTCGCCAGTGCCCACATCTACTTTCAGTGGAACGGCCAGCGTCATGCTTGCTTCCATAAGATTGCGGATTTTTTCGCTTGCCACTTCCACATCATCTTTATGCACTTCAAACACCAGTTCATCGTGTACTTGCATGATAATGCGGGCACGCGGCGCATCCGGTTGTTTCAGCCAGTCAGCGACGTTTATCATCGCACGCTTGATAATATCCGCAGCCGTTCCTTGCATCGGGGCGTTGATCGCTGCACGCTCCGCACCTTTACGGCGCATGGCGTTACTGGACTTAATGTCTGGCAGATACAGACGGCGACCATCCAGCGTTTCAACGTAACCCTGCTCAGACGCCTGAGTGCGGGTGCGTTCCATGTATTCCAGCACGCCCGGATAGCGCTCAAAGTACAAATCCATATAACGCTGGGATTCTTTGCGCGGAATATTTAGCTGGCGCGACAGACCAAAGGCGCTCATGCCATAAATCAGGCCGAAGTTAATCGCTTTCGCACTGCGGCGTTGCTCACCGGATACTTTCTCCAGCGGCGTACCGAAGACTTCTGCGGCAGTCGCGCGGTGGATATCTTTCCCCTCGGCGAACGCTTTCAGCAAACCTTCATCCTTAGATAAATGCGCCATGATACGCAGTTCAATCTGCGAGTAGTCGGCAGCGAGAATAATGTAGTCTTTCGGCGCGATAAACGCCTGACGGATGCGGCGACCTTCGTCATTACGCACCGGAATATTTTGCAGGTTTGGATCACTGGAAGATAGACGCCCGGTGGCAGTCACTGCCTGATGATAAGACGTGTGCACACGTCCGGACTGCGGATTGATCATCAATGGCAGTTTATCGGTATAGGTCGATTTCAGTTTTGCCAGACCACGATATTCAAGAATGACTTTTGGCAGCGGGTAATCCAGAGCCAGCTCAGCCAGAACTTCTTCATTAGTCGATGGCGCGCCACCCGGCGTTTTCTTCAGAATCGGTAATTTCTGTTTTTCATACAGAATAGCCTGMAATTGTTTGGTCGAAGACAGGTTGAAAGGTTCTTCTGCCAGTTCATGTGCCTTGTTTTCCAGCTCATTCAGACGGATAGCCAGTTCTTTTGAGTGGGCGGCGAGGATATTCTGATCAATCAGAACGCCAGTGCGCTCGATATGAGACAGCACAGGTACCAGCGGCATTTCGATATCCGTGAAAACAGTCTTCAGGGATTCGCTTTCCGCAATCCGAGGCCACAGTGCCTGATGCAATTGCAATGTAACATCAGCATCTTCCGCCGCATAAGGCGCCGCTTGCTCCAGCGCGATTTGGTTGAAGGTCAGCTGGTTCTTGCCTTTACCTGCGATCTCTTCAAAACTGACGGTCTTATGGCCGAGATAGCGATCGGCCAGGCTGTCCATATCATGGCGGCCAGATACGCTGTCGAGCACATAGGACTCGAGCATGGTATCAAAGGCAATGCCTTTTAATTCGATGTCATAACGCAGTAACACGCCGCGGTCGAATTTCAGGTTCTGACCCACTTTCAGCTGCTTTTCATCTTCGAGTATCGGCTTGAGCTGTTTCAATACTTCATCACGATCCAACTGTACCGGCGCATCCAGATAATCATGAGCAACCGGTAAATAGGCTGCTTTACCTGCTTCTGTAGCAAAAGATAAGCCAATCAGATTGGCGGTCAGCGTATCCAGACCATCCGTTTCTGTATCGAATGCAAACACCTCAGAGCCTTTCAGATAACCGATCCATTCATCCAGCGTCGCCTGATCCAAAATGGTGACGTAACCGTCCTGAGAAAGCTGGTTAGGTTCGATCACTGCTGCTGAAGTTGTGTCTTCAGCCTGTGCGCTTTTCTTCGCTGCTGCCGGCGCTTTACCTGCTGATTTTTTACCGCTCAGCCAGGTACCGGATTCAACATCAGCCAGCCAGCGTTTGAATTCATAGCGACCAAAAAGCTTGTGCAGTTCATCAGCATCAGGTTCAGAAACCGTCAGCTCTGCACAGGTTAAATCCAGCTTCACGTCAGTTTTAATGGTCGCCAGCTGGTAAGAGAGATAGGCGACGTCTTTATTATCAGCGAGTTTGGCGGCCATGGTTTTGGCGCCGCGGAAACTGAGTGTCGATACTTTATCAAGATCGGCATACAACGCATCAAGACAACCAATGCCTTGTAACAAGGCTTGTGCGGTTTTCTCCCCCACGCCCGGCACGCCTGGAATATTGTCCGAGGAGTCGCCCATCAGGGCGAGGAAATCGATGATCAGCGAAGGCGGAACACCGTACTTCTCGACAACTTCATCTGGCCCCAGAATTGCGTTGTTCATGGTATTAATTAATGTCACGCCCGCTGTCACGAGCTGCGCCATATCTTTATCACCGGTGCTGATCAGAACAGCATGACCCGCCTGTTCAGCTTCGAGTGCCAGCGTACCGATTACGTCGTCCGCTTCTACACCAGAGACCACCAGCAAAGGCAACCCCATTGCTTTGACCATTTGGTGAAGAGGCTCAATTTGAGAGCGCAGGTCATCCGGCATCGGAGGACGGTGAGATTTATACTGTTCGAAAAGTTCGTCACGGAAGGTTTTGCCTTTCGCGTCAAAAACCACAGCGACATGGCTTGGTGTGTATTGYAGCAATAAACTGCGCAACATGTTAAGCACACCGTACATCGCACCGGTCGGTTCACCCGCAGAGTTGGTCAGCGGAGGAAACGCATGATAGGCGCGATAAAGGTAAGACGAACCGTCTACCAGGATTAAGGGGTTTTCTGCTATCTGGGCCATAACTCTTCTTTATTCGTGATCAGACATGCTCTAAGGATGCCATAGCCAGCGGGAAAGACGAACCTTGAGAGGGAAATTCATTGCGAAGTTGCGAGGGATCTCGAAGGATCATCCTGTGGATAACTTTGTGAATAGTTTTTATAGTAAATTATTATCTGATCATATCC
>NZ_JBFUHK010000034.1:0-45731 GCF_056402435.1 Rahnella sp. P4_A8
CTCCTTGACCATCCCTTATGACTCCCTTCACGTTTTGGGTAAATAACTCGCGAGGATAAATAAGATAAAGACGCACGGCCACGCAACAAGAAGTTAACATTTACACTTACCCAAGCAGGGGACAATATGAGAAACTGGCAATGATTGCGCAAACATTACTATTTTGACGCCATAATTCAGTGGTCAACGCTTTGAATAATAAAATAAATGCTCAGAAAGGCCGTTCCCGTACGGCTACGCTCGAAGATGTTGCTCAGGCCGCCAGCCTTTCACCCATGACGGTCAGCCGCGCCTTAAACAATCCCAAAGTCGTGCGCCCGGCGACCATTGCCCGCGTGATGGAAGCCGTGAGAAGTACCGGTTACATCCCCAATATGCTGGCCGGTGGTCTGGCGACCAGCCGCACGAAACTCATTGCCGTCGTCGTGCCGCAGATTAACAACAATATGTTTGTTGATACCGTGCAGGCCATCAGCGATCAGTTAGCGGCACGGGGTTATCACATGCTGTTGTGTATTGTCGGCTATGAGCCGGAAGATGAAACCGATATTGTCGCCACCCTGCTTTCGCGTCGACCGGACGGGATTGTGCTGACCGGCATTCATCACACGTCGGAACTGAAAAGAATCATTCTTAACGCCAATATTCCGGTAGTAGAAATCTGGGATTTAACGCCCACGCCGATTGATATGCTGATTGGCTTCTCGCACGAAAAAGTCGGCAATGCCATCGGTGACTATTTCCTCGGCAAAGGCTTCAGGCGTTTTGGCTTTATCTGTGCTTCCGATCGCCGCGCAATGGTGCGTAAAAACGGGGCAATCAGCGTGTTGCGGGCCATTCCTGAGCACGACATTAAAGAAGTGATTGTTTCCCGTCCGGCGAATATGGAAGTCGGACGCCAGGCACTGCGCCAACTGCTCGCCAGCGATCACCGCTTTGACGCCATCATTTGCAGCTCCGACACCCTGGCGCAGGGCGCAATCATGGAAGCCGAATCGCAGGGTTTACGCGTGCCGGATGATTTCTCGGTGATCGGTTTCGCGGACCTGAATTTTGCCGCCCATAACCGCCCTGCCATTACCACCGTCAGCGTCGAAAAATGGGATTTAGGCATCCGCGCGGCAGATATGCTGGCGGATAAAATTGAAGGCATCGCGGTTGAGGAACCTATTGTTGATATGGGTTACAAACTGGTTATTCGGGAATCAGCTTAGCGCCTTGCACACTTCAGCTTTTGTTTTAAACATAATACTCCACCCCCAACCCTCCCCTTCGCAGGGGAGTGAGTTGTCCGCGTAATTAATTCAACTTTATATTTTTCCCGGTTATAAATAACCCAGACAATTGAAACTCATTCTTATTTGTTAAAAATGTTAGCTAACATTCATAACAACAAATAACAGAAACTTTCCGTGCGGAATTATATTGATCTAAATTCAACCCACAAAATCATGAAGAATACTTTGATAAACAATGCTATTTCCCCCTTAGCCATTCACAATAAAAACAATCAATATCTCATTGATTTAATGATACTTTAAATCAAATTAAACCCGTGGAACTCCTTAATGCATTTCCCGCCTTATAGTTCATGGGGAATTTATTCATTTATTTTAGATGTAGCGGTGATATTATCGATTTGTACCCAAAAAATAATAATAATTAACCCAAACTTAACATCAGGCATGTGAGAGTCGTAATTCTATGCTCCTTCAAAAAAAAACAACCCGTCGCAAGTTTTTACTTGGGTCGCTGATGGCTTTGCCTGTCGGGACCATCATGATGAAAGGGCTGTCAGCGGCACAAGCTGCAGAAATGGCTGCCCCGGATTTACTCGAATATAAACCGATATTTTTCAGCGCCGATGAGTGGCAGTTTATTATGGCCGCCGCTGACCGCCTGATCCCTGCGGGTGGCAAAGGCAAAGCACCGGGCGCACTCGAAACCAATGTGCCGATTTTTATCGATCAGCAAATGCACGGCGATTTCGGCGAAGAAATCTATATGCAGGGCCCGTTCAACGTGCATGCTCCGGCGACGATGGGGTATCAGATCCCGTTCCGTCCGCAGCAAATCTACAAAACCGGCATTCGTATTGCGAACGCCTGGTGTCAGCAAAATCATCAGAAAGCCTTCCATGAACTGGCCGATCAGGACAAAGACAATGTGCTGACGCAGTTGCAGAAAAACGGCATCAAATTTGCCGATGCGGGCGAAGAAAATCTTGTCGCCTCGCAATTCTTCAGCGAACTGCTTTCAGACACCAAACATGGCTATCTGGCAGACCCGATCTACGGCGGGAACAAAGGGATGAAGGCGTGGATTGCCATCGGCTTCCCCGGCGCTCGCGCCAGTTTCACTGAGTGGGTTAAGCAGCACAATGTCCCGTATCCGCTGGGGCCTGTGAGCCTGCAGGGCGCGCGTGCCTGAGTGCCTCGCCCTATTACCGTTTTCTGATGACTGACAGGATTAAAGATGGCAAAAGTAACTAAACCAGAAGTCGACGTCGTTGTTGTCGGCCTCGGCTGGGCTGGCTCGCTGATGAGTATCGAGCTGGCGATGGCGGGCCTGACCGTTCGTGCGCTCGAACGTGGCGGCGATCGCGGCTACGAAGAATTTGCTTACCCGAAACCGGCGGACGAATATGCCTACGCGGTACGCAATAAAGTCATGGCGACGCCGGCTGAAGCCGCTGTCACCGTGCGTTACAACATGAGTGAAACCGCCCTGCCAACCCGTAAATGGGGTGCATTCGCGCCGGGTACCGGCGTGGGTGGTTCCGGTCTGCACTGGACGGCGGTATTGATTCGCCCGACGCCGACCGATTTAAAACTCAAAACTTACGCTGACGAAGCCTACAAACCAGGCATCCTGCAGGAAGACATGCGGATCATGGATTTCCCTTTCTCCTGGGATGAAATTGAGCCGTATTACACTAAGTTTGAGCATATCTGCGGTCAGTCCGGCAAAACCGGTAACCTGCGCGGTCAGATTATGGAAGGCGGGGATCCGTTCGAAGGGCCACGTTCCGAGCCGTATCCGCTGCCTGCGCTGGAAGACACGCTCAACAGCAGCATGTTTGCTGAAGTCACCAAAAAAATGGGCTACCACCCGTTCCCGAACCCGTCAGCCTGCGTGTCCCGCGCCTGGACTAACCCGTACGGTAACCAGATCGCGCCGTGTAACTACTGCGGTTATTGCAGTAAATACCCGTGCCTGAACTACTCGAAAGCGTCGCCGCAAACGGCGGTGATGGACGCGCTGAAACGCATGGATAACTTCTCTTATGAAGTGCATGCCAATGTGCTGAAAGTCGAACTGCATGATGATAAGAAAACCGCCAAAGGCGTGATCTACATGGATGCAGACGGCAACGAGTGCTTCCAGCCAGCGAAAATCGTGGTACTGAGCAGCTTCCAGTTCTGCAACGTGCGGCTGATGCTGCTGTCCGGGATCGGCAAGCCTTACAATCCGATCACCGAAGAAGGCGTGATTGGCCGCAACTATGCGTTCCTCAGTAACGGCGGTTCGACGCTGTTCTTCAAAGACAAAAACTTCAATCCGTTTGCCACCGCAGGCGCCACCGGCCAGATGTTCAACGATATCTCTCCGGGCAACTTCGACGGCCCTTCCCTTGGCTTTATCGGCGGTGCGAAAATTCACAGTTCGCAGGCCACCGGCACGCCAATCAGCACCTCGCTGCCAAAAGGCACGCCTGCGTGGGGCACCGGCTGGAAAGAAGGCATGGAAGAATGGTACGGCCATTCGATGAAAATCAGCATCACCACCACCTGCCAGTCTTACCGCGATATTTATCTGGATCTGGATCCGAATTACAAAGATGAATATGGCTATCCGCTGCTGCGTATGACCTTCGACTGGAAACAGAACGAACTCAAATTGCAGCAATATCTGAAAGGCATCGTGGGCAATATCACCAAAGAGCTGAACCCGGACAGTTACAGCGAAAGCTTCCTGCCGATGGACGCGCATTTTGACCTGACCAAATACGTCTCTACCCACAACGTGGGCGGCGCGGTGATGGGCGATAACCCGAAAACCTCGGCGCTGAACAAGTTCCTGCAAAGCTGGGATGTGCATAACGTATTTGTGCCGGGCGGTAACGCTTTCCCGCAAAACTTCCAGGCTAACCCGACGGACACCATTGGTGCGATCACCCTGATGGCGGCGCAGGCGATTAAAGATCAGTACCTGAAAAACCCTGGTCCACTGGTTCAGGCATAAGCGGAGATGAACAGGATGAAACTCAAAAGTTTATTTATCGCTAACGCCTTGCTGCTGGGTGCGGGTTTTATGGCGAATGCGCAGGCGGATACCAATACACAACCCGACAACGCAGCGCTGATCAAACAGGGCGAATATGTGGCGCGTCTGGGCGACTGCGGCGCCTGTCATACGGTGGCGGGGAAACCGGCGTTTTCAGGCGGGCTGGCGATCAACTCCAATCTGGGCACCATTTATTCCACCAACATTACACCGGATAAAGACCACGGTATTGGCGGTTATAGCGAAGCACAATTCTCGGATGCAGTGCGCAAAGGCGTTCTGCCGGACGGCACCCGTTTGTATCCGGCAATGCCTTATCCGGATTACGCTAAAATCAACGATCAGGATATGCACGCGCTCTACGTTTACTTTATGCAGGGCGTAAAACCGAGCGCAGAACAACCGCCTGAGACCGATCTGAGCTTCCCGTTCAGCCAGCGCTGGGGCATGCGTTTCTGGAACTGGGCATTCGCGTCTGACAAACCTTTCCAGCCAATCGGTGGCGCTTCTGAGCAGGTAAACCGGGGTGCGTATCTGGTGGAAAGTCTCGGGCACTGCGGCAGTTGCCATACTCCCCGCGGTTTCGGCATGAACGAAAAAGCGCTGGACAGCAGCGACTCTGATTTCCTGGCAGGCGGCAGTCTGAATAACTGGGATGTGCCTTCCCTGCGCGGCGTGGCGCACTGGAACGAGCAGGAAATTGTCGATTATCTGGGCAAAGGGCGTAATGACAAAGCAGCAGTTGGTGGCGAAATGACGTCTGTGGTGGAAAACAGTACCGCACACATGACCGATGACGACCTCAAAGCCATCGCGGCCTACATCAAGTTCCTGGGCGGTAACCCGCCGGTTCCGGCAGAGGACACGCAAAAAGCCAGCGCGACCGAAGCCAGACTGACGGCGGCGAAAAACCTCAGCGAAGGCGAGCGTTTGTATCTGGATAACTGCGGCGCCTGCCACTTTGTCACCGGCAAAGGTGCACCGGGCGTTTTCCCGCAACTGGATCAGGCAACGATTGTGAACGCGAAAGATCCGACCGGGCTGATCCACACCATTCTGGCGGGCGCGCAGCAACCGTCAACGGCACGGGCGCCGTCAACGCTTGTGATGCCGGGCTTTGCCAGCCGTCTGACGGACGAAGAAGCGGCGCAATTGTCGACCTTTATCCGTCAAGGTTGGGGCAACAACGCACCGGCAGTGACGGCGAAAGACGTCAGCGAAGTCAGAAAAACCCTGA
This sequence comes from Rahnella sp. P4_A8, assembly GCF_056402435.1. NCBI lineage: Bacteria > Pseudomonadati > Pseudomonadota > Gammaproteobacteria > Enterobacterales > Yersiniaceae > Rahnella > Rahnella sp. P4_A8. Next base: position 5,525 of record NZ_JBFUHK010000034.1, read on the forward strand.
CGAAGTAATCACTTTTGCAGGCTCAAACGGCTTTCCTCACGGAAGGCCGTTTTTTTATAGGCGATCAGGCAGCGGGCGTTTCATGCAAATGACGCCACAGAATTTTCCCTTCTGCATCCACCACAAATAACACCGTCGAATAACGCAGTGTTTCCGGCTGGCCGGGCAACTGCTGGCGTTCCTGATACGCGACTACCGCGCCTTTTTCACTTTCAGCAATCACCACCGGCTTTTCGACCTCAATCTTCAGCCCGCTTTTCGCGCCCCGCTGCGCCCTGAAAAAAGCACACAATGCCGGATGATCCAGCCGGTGGCCGGTGATCGTTACCATCGAATAGGCCGGACTAAACCGCGCCAGCAGTTCATCACAAACCTGCCCAGGTGCAGCGGAGTCTGAAAACCAGCGCTGAATTAACCCATGCGCATCAAACACTTCTTTCACAAAACGATTCATAACTTTTCCTGTTGGTGTTCCTGTAGAAGCCGTTCCAGAATAATGGCGTGCCCCGGTAACCGCAGACACAACATGATGGGAATAATGACGCTGGACGCCGCAACGGTGAAACTCAGCGGATAGGCGAATGCCGGAACAGAAAGCTGCCAGGCACTCAGCATCACGCTGACCAGCGTCACGCCAAGACAAAAACTCAGCTGGCGGTTGATGTTCCACAGGGCGCTGGCGTCAGCCAGTTGTTCAGTACGGATATGTAAAAACGCAGCGCTTTGCGCCGTACTGCTGCACAGACTGCTGCCCGCCCCCATTAACGTAAACGCCGCGATTGCCAGCCACGGCGCTGCAGGAAACACACTGAGCAGCGCCAGCAAACCAATACCCGCGCCCTGAATCAGACAGCCCGGAATAAATAACGCCCGCGGCCCGAGCCGGTTAAACATTTTGCCGGTAAAACTGATGGCAGCAAATGACGCCAGTGACCACGGCAACATCAGCCCGCCCGACTGCGCCGCCGAGAAGTGGTGTTCATTCTGCAGATACAGCATGGCAATCAGGCTGACGCCGGTAAACACGCCGGGAATACACTGATAAATCAGCATGCCGGTGCGCAATAACGGATCTTTTATCAGCGTCAGATCCAGCAGCGGCTCAGGGTGTTTTCGCGATGCCCGTACAAACATCGTCATCAGCCCTGCACCGGCCACGAATAATGCACTGCCGCTCAGCCATTCACTGTTTTCGCCCAGAGATGTCAGCCCCCATAGCACCAGCGCCAGCCCGCCATTCAGCAGCGCAAATCCTTTCAGATCGAACCTCCCTGCCGGTTCACGCGGCGTTTGCGGCAGCCAGCACAGTGCCAGAACCCAGGCCAGCGACGACAGCGGCAGGCTGGCAATAAACACCCAGCGCCAGCTAAAACTGTCCACGATAATGCCGCCGAGAGCCGGAGACAGCGCCGGTGCCAGCAGCCCGACCAGCATGATCACCGCAGACAGCCGGGCGCGTTCATGGCTGCGGTACAGTGCATAAGTCAGCGTCTGCCCGAGCGGGATCAGCAATCCGCCGCCAAGCCCCTGCAAAACCCGCCAGCCAATCAGCGTGATCAGGCTTGCGGCGCCCGCTGCAGCGAGTGAGGCAAGCATAAAAATCGTCAGCGAGAGGATAAACACCCGCCGCGCACCGAAACGCCCCGCCAGCCAGCGGCTGAGCGGAATAACTAGTGTCAGCCCCAGAATATATCCGGTACTGACCCACGCCAGCGCGCTGACTGGTGCCTGAAATTCCCGTGCAATGCCGGGATACGCCACATTGGCGATAAACATGTTGATCAGATCAACGAAAAAACCGAGCAAATACACTGCGGCAACCCGCGCCCTGTGACTCATTCTTACGCATCCACAATGGGTAAAGGCGGGCAATGTAACGGAGAAGTTCTTACGGATAAACGGACGCGGTGCAGTTACACTGTCAAAATTATTTTGACAGTAAGGACGCACAGGATGCTGAATTTACAGCGGCTGGAGATTTTCGTCGCGGTGGTTAACGCAGGCAGTTTTACCGGCGGAGCAGTCTCCCTCGGGCTGACCAAAGCGGTAGTGAGTTTTAATGTGAAGCAACTGGAAAGTGAAACTGGCGTCGCACTGCTGACCCGAAGTACCCGGCGGCTGGCACTGACGGAATCAGGCGAACGCTTTTATCAACGCTGTCAGGATTTATTGCAGGAAGCCGAAGCGGTGCTCGACGACGTGCGTCGTGATCACGCTGGCCTGAGCGGTCAGTTGCGGATCACCAGTACACCGGAATACGGCGCGCGCGTGGTGGTTCCGGCGCTGGCGGCGTTTTCTGCACTGCATCCGCAACTGCGCATTCAGCACGTCGCCTCTTCACATCACGACGACCTGATCGCCGGACGTTTTGATCTGGCGATCCGTCTCGGCCAGTTGACTGATTCTAGTCATCACGCCGCCGCACTCGGGCGTTTCGGTATACTGCCGGTGGCATCTCCGGCCTTTTTGCGCGAACACGGAAACATCAGTACGCCGGACCAGTTGGCCGCAAGCCGGTGGATCGCTCACAGCCGTCTGCCGTTACCTATGAGCTGGCCGGTCACTGATGCTCAGGGAAAGCAAAACCCGTTTCGCGTGACGACGCCGCCCGCCATTGTGGCCGACAGCGCCTCGGCGTTGTTAGCCTTTGCACTGGCAGGTGCAGGCGTCGTGCTGTTGCCGGACTGGCTGGTGCAGCCGGAAATCGACGCACAGCGTTTATGCCATGTGCTGCCCGGTCACCGTTTTCCGCCACAGGGCATTTTCGCGCTGTATCCTAACACCCGTCACGTGCCTGAAAAGGTGCGAAGCTTTATTGATTTTCTGCAAAGCCGGCTGGCGGAGTTCCCCGCCCAAGCTAAGATTTAACTCAGCTCACGGGAGGAAACATTCATTATGATCATCGAGACATCACGGTTGCTGCTCCGGCCTGTTACGGCTGAGGATATTCCCACGTTTTTTGCTATTTACGGCGATCCGAAAACCAATCTTTTTAACCCGCGCGGGCCATTGCCGGACATCGCGGCAGCACAGGAAAAACTGAACAACTGGCTGAGGGAATGGCCGGATAATGGTTACGGGCACTGGGCCATTGCGCACAATCATCAACCGGATCAGATTATCGGTTTCGGCGGGCTGGGTATCCGTGAAGGCTACGAAAATCACCGTGTGTTTCTTGGCTATCGCTTTGCGACAACAGCGTGGGGAAAAGGACTGGCAACGGAGTTTGCCAGCACAGCGCTCAGCACCGGTTTTGAGAAACTGGGCATACCGCGGATTTCGGCTACCGTACGTGAAAATCATCTGGCTTCACAGCGCGTTCTGGAAAAAATCGGCATGCAGAAAGTGGGTTTTGAGGGCGATCCGCTCCATGGCACGGGCAGTTACCTTTACCGGCAGACCAACCCGCGCACAGTCAGCGGCCCATCGTTCAGCTGACATAAAACCACCTTGGGCGATCGTCCCCCGCCTGAGATCGGAAAATTCTGAGTCTCAGGCATTGCTAGCTTTTTTTTTCTAAAAATACCTGTACAACTTTCTATATCTTGTATAACTTTATAGTCACACAGGCAATCATTACTCACACATCTATTAACATAAGGGTTAATTATGCGTCAGAACAGACACAACGGAATGGCCCCGGACACGTCTCATTCCTTATACAGTCAGGTCTTTTCTGAAGAGGAAACAATGGGGCGCGTTGTTGTTGAAATTCTTGAGGCAGGAAAGAACCTCAATCGCAAAGCTTTATGTTCAAAACTTTTAAATCGTGTTGAAGCGGCTGGAAGTGAAGAAGAGGAAAAGCATTATATGAAGCTTATCCGTCTGGTACTTGAACGAGATTCATGATCCACCCTGATTAAGATTATAGTGCAAAGATTGGCTTCATAGCATTTCAGTTCGACATATTATGCGGGCTTGATTAATTCACAGCCTACCAAATTTTATGCCCTCAGGCGTAAAGTACCAACTCTGAACCTGAAGCTAATCTGCCCAAGAACTTTGGCCGGCATATATTCAGAGGCTGCTAATATGTACAGAAGTAATGAAGAAAGACTGACTGATAAGCTGATAGGTGAGGCCGTAATTTCCTTGCTTAAATCGAAGAACCCGATATCGACTGACAGACTCATCGCACAATTACAGTTTATGGCTGCAAGTGCTGACAACATAAATCGGAAAAGTGCCTGCGAGCGGATTATTAATGAGATCCGCCATGATCTGGCTGATAAACGTGCGCGAATTACCTACGAAGTGCGGGATGTCGATAATGTACGACACTTTTTCAATGCTGAAGGGCCGTCCGATGACAAGAAAAGACATTGATTCATCAAAGAATCATTCGCTAAATCAGGGCGATGCGATGAATTCAAACCCATCCCAGACGATGACAGATTCTGTTTATCACTCAGATGTTTATAACTATTTCAACAATGCGGGCGAACTGTTTTTGAGTGAAACCGAAGTGTTGGGTGCCGCTATTCGCGTCATTCTGGCCGAACAAGGCAAAGTGACAAATAAAGCCATTATATTGCACCTGATTACACAGCTTGAATGCACATCCGATGTGGTGCAGTTGGATATTCTGCGTAGTGCACTGGAAATGGTTGTGGGTATGACACCCGAAAATTCCGGCGTCTGATCCCGGCTGATTAGATTTATTATATTTAATAATTTCACGTTCATTTTTGAAAACCGAACGTGACTTCACTCATAAACAGCAAGTGCGGAGGGTATCAAAATGCAAGATGTGTCTTATACTCATGTCAAATTAGCTGATTATATTCTGACAGAAGACCCGGAACTTCTGGTCGGAAATGAAACTGTCATCCGTATTTATAATAATTTAAAAAATCGGAAAGAACGGGTAACCCATAAAGATATTATTCTTTACCTGATTCAAAAAATTGAGCAGGAAAGTGATTCGGGTAAACAGGATGTATACTTAGAGGCACTTGAATACGTCGTATACCGCACTCCTGATGATGATGTCGTATAATATATCACCTGCGTAGCGTTAAGACTTTGCGAATCAGCCGGATAAATATTTTATATTTGTCCGGCTGATTCATTTAATCTTACTGAAATCTTTTATCGGACTTTTGATATTTAAAGATTTCGGTTTGTTAACAGATATTCCTGCTTAACTTCCGGCCACGCGACAACCGGTGCTCCATTTAGCCTTGGTGAAGCAAACAGCGAGCCCTGGAAATTACACACCCCTGCCGCATCGAGCCACATCCATTCTTCTGCTTTTTCAACACCCGTCGCGATAACCGATATTTCCAAAGAAGAGCAAAACCTGATAATGGCCTGAACAATGGCCTGTTTGGGTCCGCTGGTATGAATGTCACAAATCATATTGCGGTCAATCATAATCTTTTCCGGCTGGCATTGAGTCAGCAACAACAATCCCGCTGATCCTGCGCCGAAATCATCAATCGCCAGTCGCATTCCTGAGGCTTTAAGCTGTTGCAACGCTGTAACGAAATTATCTTCGCGTGTCACGACGCCGTTCTCGGTGATTGCCACGACAATCTGCTCCGGAACCAGACCATGAGCAGTAATCTCATGAACTAAAAATCCGATAGCATCAGGTACCCGGACTAACGTCATAGGCAAAAGTTTGATTGTCAGCGTTTTGTCGCTGATCCCCATCTTCTGTGCCAGTGCAAAAGCCAGCTTTTTGGTTTTCAGGTCAGCTTCATAAATGGTTGTTCTGGAAAGCGCAGAAAAGTACTCCATCGGAGAACAGCCACCTGGACCGCACAGACGGGCTTCGTAAGAGGTAATCTCGCGACTCAGTGGATCAACAATGGGCTGATACGTAAAGCTGTAATCCTTCATCTCGGGAAAGATAAATCCTGCTTCAGGTTTCAGTGACTCATCGGCGATAAAAGACCAGGAATCCGCCGGAAGAATTTCGAGATAATTTTCCTTTTCACGAGCCTGTACAAAGGTGCACAAAAATTGAAGCGCGCGGTCTTCATAGGTCAGCCGGTATTTGGACGTCCCCTTATCCAGCACGGCCTGAAGGACAACATCTTCGTGATGGTGCCTGAGGTCAAAAAGTTCCATCCCCACATTACCGAAGCGGCGCGACGGCGCGTAATCACGCATGAGAACAACGACATTATTATGCCGCTGATCGCTGCAAATCGTATTATAAATAGCATCGACGGCCTCTTCCGGCCCTTCCAGCAACTGGAAAAAGTGCATTCCGTCAAAAAGCAGAATACCGGTAATACTGTTGCGTTCATTCCCGATGTTGGCTCGCGACACCATCTCTTCCAGAGAAGCAGGCAGGACAGAGTCACTGATGTGGCTGCGGTAGACGAGGGTTAAAAGCATTAAGAAATTCCAGGGCAGGCTTCAGTTATGAACCCCACGATAACAGAAATTTTATTTACGGAAAAATCTCAATTGATTATCTTCGCTAACATATTGTGGTGAAAAAATGCCGTGATGCTCAGGCCTGTGACCATTAAGAGTAATGGCGCGGTTGCCATTTTGGAGGATAATCGCTGACATTCTATTCATTTACAGGAAACAGGGCATGACTCAACAACCCGCACCAGAAGATTTTTACAGCGAAAAATACGGCCTGACCCGTACCCACTCAGAAATCATCAACGCCGCACAGCATGTCCGGCCGGGTAAAGCACTGGATTTAGGCTGTGGCAGCGGGCGTAACTCGCTGTATCTGAACCTGAAAGGGTTTGAGGTGACGGGCTGGGATAACAACGCCATAAGCGTCGCAAAAGTGAATGATATTATCGCGGCGGAATCACTGAATAACATCAATATCAGCGAAGCTGATCTGAACACGCACCGTTTCAGCGGTGAATATGATTTTATTTTTTCCACCGTGGTCATGATGTTTCTGCAACGCGACAGCATCCCGCACATTATTGAAGACATGCATGCGGCCACCAACACGGGCGGTTATAACCTGATTGTGGCCGCCATGGACAGCCCGGATTATCCGTGCCCGCTGCCCTTCCCGTTCACGTTCAAGCCGTCAGAACTGCGTGATTATTATCGCGGCTGGGAAATCGTGAAATATAACGAAGATGTCGGCGAACTGCATAAACGCGACGAAAACGGAGACCGTTACAAGTTGCGGTTTGCGACGCTGCTGGCAAGAAAAATCTGATATCCATCAGTCCTTCGCAGGCAAACCCTGCATAGCCTGGCTTTTCGACTAAACTTAAATTCCACCCAAAAAGGAGCACGATATGTCATCACAAGACTTTGATAAAGATCCTAGCCGTGTGGAAGATAAAGTAGAAAACACGGTTAACCAGTTTGCCGGTGAAGCGCAAAAGCAATTTGGAGATTTTGTTGACTCTCCGAAACATCAGCTTAAAGGTGCTGCACGCAAATACTCCGCGCAGGCGAGTGAAGCAGTTTCTGACGTGGCGGATAAAATCAAAGAAAATCCGCTGTCGGGATTGATTGCTGCCGGTGCGATTGGCGTGGTTCTGGGGCTACTTTTAGGCCGCAAATAACCGTCCGGGAGAAACAGATTTCTCCTACACAAATTATTAACAAAAAGAGGGTATGATCTTGTCTTCTGTAGCAATCTACAGATTATTCAGACATTCCCCTTGTAGCAAATCCAATACCCGTCTCCCCTGACGGGTATTTTTTTGCCAGCTTGCGTGAATCATTGCCCTTTACCGACCAGCTGAGCGGCTTTGACGAAAATTTCATCTTCCACACCGTCCCCTTTTTTACGCCCGAGCCGCCGCAGTTCATCAATGATGCTCTCCCGGTTAATAATCGTTCCGCTGGAAATTAACCCCATAACAGCCGCACCAATGGCCAGCCCGATCAGGCCTGTCTTTTCGCTTTCGTCCTTCATGATGACCCCGGTAAATTATTCGAATTTTTCAGATAACGCTCAGTATCTATAGCTGATGTAATGGCATTTGTCAGAATTCGGGCACAGCCGGGATCGCATTTTTCTATCAGGGTTAAGGGTATCCAGCATCCGGCTGGCATAGCCTGAGGCGGAGAAATTCCGCCTTGTCAGCAGTCTGTAAAAGACCTATATTTAGACCGAAGCCTCGACAGGAGCAGTAAAACATGCAAATACAGACCATCAGCTTCGTGAAGAAGCATGCCGCTGCGCTTGATTTATCACAACCTATACTGGTCACTCAGAATGGTGAACCGGCTTATGTGATTGAATCCTATGAAGACAGGCAAAAAAGGGATGAAACCATCGCTTTACTCAAGCTGCTGACACTGGCAGAAAATGATAAAGCTGAAGGCCGGACATTGACGAGGGAACAGTTGTTAGCAGATCTCTACTGATGAGTCACTCATCTCATCGGCTCATTATTGGGATCAATTTATGTCTGCCACGAAAAGTAAAATTACGATTGAGTACCTGCAAACTGTAAAGCTATCCATTGATGAAATCGCTTCGTTCCAGACCTTACAGGGAAACGACCCTTTAAAGATCATCAACGCTGTATTAGATGAGTTTGAAACAAAAGTGAAAGTATTTCCTTTGTCCTGCCCGGTTTCACCTGATCTTGCAGCGCTGGGGATTATCAAGTATCGCGAATGCAGTACGTTGAGCGGTTATCGCATCATATATACCTATGATGAACCGGCAAATTTGATCTCTGTCTATGTGCTGCTTTCGCAGCGGCAAAATGTTCAGGCGCTGCTGTTTAAAAAGCTGATCATGGGCTAACAACGCAAAAGCCACGCAAACATCGCGTGGCTTTTTTCAGCGCGTCATCCTCTGTTAAATCATCAGTTTTCCAGCTGGTACGTCAGCGTAATCTCGGCTTTCAGAACCTGTGAAACCGGGCAGCCAGCTTTGGCTTTTTTGATGATTTCATCGAATTTATCTTTATCGATGCCTGGCAACTTCACTTTGCTGTCGAGCGCGATTTTGGTGATCGCAAAGCCGCCATCCACTTTATCGAGTGAAACATCTGCGACAGTATCGATGCTTTCCGGCGTGTGCCCCGCTTCGCCGAGCATCAGCGAGAGCGCCATGGAGAAGCAGGCTGAGTGCGCCGCGCCAATCAGTTCTTCCGGGTTAGTGCCTGGCTTACCTTCAAAGCGGGTGTTGAATCCATAGGGTTGTTCCTTCAGGGCACCGCTTTCAGAAGAGATGTAACCTTTACCGTGTTTAATATCGCCTTCCCAGTGTGCCTGTCCTTTCTTATGAATGGTCATATTTTCCTCCGGTTTGCATTACATTAACGTTAAGTATAGCTTCTGATCGGTGATCCGCGAGGATGGCCGGGCTATGCGGTCTGCGGGTAACTTTTCTATAAATCACAACAAAATAGATAACCGAGGAATAAAGCATGTTTAAACCGCAAGATGTTGTTCAGTCCAAAACCGGCGGCCCGAAAATGATCGTCCGTCGTGTTGAAGGCGACACGCTGTGGTGCTCGCGTACGGACGACTTTTCTGCCACTGAAATTGAAGTAAAAGCCGACACCGTGGATCTGTATCACGAAGACGGCGATTTTGGCGTGTGCTGATCACTCCATCAATTTATCCCTCAAGGCTGCCACGGTGGCCTTTTTGTTTTCGTCAGATTGCCAAAAAGCACAACATGAATTAATATTCGATATTATTAAATAATAATTCACGAGAACAATGATACATGGACGCCAGCATTCCGGTAGAGAAACAGTTTCAGGCCTATAACCACCACGATCTCGATGCCTTTTCCGCCTGCTACAGCGAAGACTTTACCGCCTATCGCATGCCCAATATGCTGCCTTCCTTAGAGGGGAAAGACGCACTCAGAACGTTCTATAAAAACCACCGGTTCAACAACAGCGCATTACGTGCTGAGCTGATCTCACGAACCGTGCTGGGCAATAAAGTATTTGACCATGAAATGATCTACGGAATTTATGAGACCCCCGTCAACAGCATTGCCGTGTTTGAAGTCGAAAACGGGCTGATTAAGACAGCCTGGTTCTATTTTGAATAATCATGCATTTTTTGTGACTGGAAGTATTCATTGGTTGCGGATGGATATCCTCAATCATAATTTCCAATTATGTAAAATTCTGAATATAGTGGTCGGAAATTACTGAGAATAATCTGATCAAGGGACCGGCCATAATGAATAAGCCTTTTACGTGGATGTCTGTGTTTGTTGCCGCCGCATTTTTAAGCGGATGCGCGCAGCCAACAGTTAAAAACACTGAGCAGGATCAGTCAGCACTGAATACCCGTTGCTACAGTGAGTTCAGGGCACTTCAGACGCTGGATAAACAAGCTTTCAATGTTTATAAGCAACAATTTAGTCAGCTCAACGACGCATATGCAGTTTATAAAACCAATGCTTCGCTGATTAACAAAGACTCCAAAGAAATGTTTGCGCTTGAATTAAAAGATAAGCAGACACTTATCTGTGCCCGAGTTAAAAGCGCCGTGTTCAATAACATGAATCAGCGTTCTCAGATGCTCAACGATATTTAACAGAATCAGACATTGAATCCTGGGATTTTATAATCTCAGGACTCAATGATTGCTCTACCATCCCGCCCGCATTACCAGCCTTTCACCGCATCCCCGTGATAGATAGCGTCCGCCGCTTTCACTGTCGCATCCGTCTGATAAGCCTCAACCAGCTCCTTCACGGCCTGGCTGTCTTTGTTATCTTCACGTGCCACGATGATATTCACGTAAGGTGAATCTTTATCTTCGACAAACAGGCCATTTTTGCCCGGCGTCAGCCCGACCTGTCCTGAATAAGTGGTATTGATGATCGCCAGTTCAATTTTGTCGTCATCAATGGCGCGTGTCAGTTGCGGCGCTTCGATCTCAACAATTTTGAGATGCTTTGGATTTTCAATGATATCCAGAGACGTCGGCAGCAAACCTACGCCCTCTTTCAGTTTGATCAAACCTTCTTTTTGCAGCAATAACAGCGAACGTCCAAGGTTAGTCGGGTCATTAGGCACCGCAACCTGCGCGTTATCGCTGAGCTGATCAATGGATTTTATCTTGCGGGAGTATCCTGCAATCGGATAGACGAAGGTTTTCCCCACTTCCACCAGCTTGTAGCCCCGCTCTTTGATCTGCTTATCCAGATAGGGACGGTGCTGGAACGAATTTACATCAATGTCGCCGCTGCTCAGCGCCGAGTTTGGCAACACGAAATCGTTGAAGGTCACGACTTCCACATCAAGGTTATATTTGTCTTTGGCGGTCTTTTTGATGGTTTCCCACATCTGCTGATCGATACCCGCGCTGATACCCACTTTAATGTGGTTTTCCTGCGATTTTTGATCACAGGCACTCAGCGCCAGTGCGCCCACCAGAGATAATGCCAGAACTGAAAATTTTAGTGTTATGCGCATAACGGTTTTACTCTTTCCGTGAATAATTAAAAGGTTGAAACAGCATCGCTGAAGATGCTCAGTGTTTCAAAGCCTGTCGGGATGCGCAAATACGAAAAAGAAATAACCTAGAGCGGGAATACTGCCGGAAATAAAACTCAACAACAGTTGAGTTTTATTCCCCTTATCTCTGACAAAACCTGCTGTATGCAGGTTCCGGCAGGAGGATTTTCTTATGTGGAAAGATTTCCTGATCGTAAACCGATCATTTGCCCGCCGCGTGTAATACCGCAGGTTGCGGGCGGGACAGGAAAATGGTGATGCCCGCCAGCAATGTCAGCACACCGCCGAGCAGGAAGGCACTGCTTACGCCCGCGCTGTCAGCGAGGATCCCGCCGAACAATGCGCCCAGCGCCAGCGACGTCTGGAAGACACACACCAGCAACGCCGAGCCGGTTTCAAACAACGCAGGCGACGCCTGATACGTCCAGATATTCAGACACACCGGCAGCGCACCAAACGCCAGTCCCCAGAGGATCACCAGTGCACAGGCCAGCGCCAGCGGCACCGGGAACAGCGACAACACCAGCACCGAGGCGCTGAGCAGCAGCATATTTAGCATAAACGCTTTCTTTACACCGAGCTCACGGACAGTAATTTCCGTGGTAAGCGTGCCTAATAACCCCGCCACACCGTAGCCCATCAGTAACAAAGAAATATTGCTGGCTGAAAGATGCAGGCTAAACCGCAGCCACGGCTCGAGGTAGGTATATGCCGCGAAATGACCGCCTGCCATAAATACGCCAATGATCAGTGCGTAGCGGATCCCCGCGACTTTCGTGACGCTGAGCATCGCACGCAGGCCGATAGAGTGTTGTGCCGGCAGCGAAGGCAGCGCCAGCCATTGCAGCACGAAAAACGCCAGCGCCAGCACGGCGTTAAGCATAAATGCCATGCGCCAGCCGAACAGATCCCCGATAAAGGCGCCCGCCGGGACACCTGCGACCGTGCCGACCGCCACGCCCGCAGTGATTAGCGAAATGGCCCGGGCGCCCTGCTCCTCTGACACCAGCCGCCGCCCGGAAGGAATAGCAAATGACCAGAAACCACCGACACCGATGCCCAGAATTATGCGTCCGATCAGCAGAATGTTGAATGACTGCGCCATCACGGCGATACCGTTGGCCACGATCACCGTCGCGGAGAGCAATAATAATAAGGTGCGGCGATCCATTTTTCGGGCAAACAGCATGATCAGCGGCGCAGAAATCGCGGCAACTAAACCGGGCAACATCACTGCCAGACCGGCATGCCCTTCAGTGACACCCAGAGATTGCGCGATGGGCGACAGTAAACCGATCGGCAGAAATTCGGTATTAACCAGCGCGAAGGTGCCGCAGGCCAGTGAGAAAACCGCCAGCCAGCGGCGGAATGCAGAAGTTTCTGGCCGGGTGTCCAGCGATGAGCACTCAGTCATTTTATGATCCTTAGCAAGGTGAATTATTTCGAAGGTGTTGTTTTAGTATTTGAACGTAATAAACGTGATCACCATCACAGGGTCAAGCCCTTTTCATAATGACTGCCAGGGTATTTCTTATGCACCTGCCAGATAAGCCAGTCTCCGCCTGCGATGCAGGCTGCAGAGGCGCGCGGAGGTTCAAACGGAAAAGGCACATACAGATAACGCGGACAGGAAATGATTCCACATATAAGTATGTTGTAACTAAATTGCAGAAAAAGAGATCAACCGCCGGATGCGGCGGCGAATAACGTGACGGGGAAAGAGCGTTTCAGGGTTAATGCGACACAGATTTAGAATAAAGCTGGATGATCATAATGCCGACAGCGATGCAGCCCATGCCAATCAGCGCCGGAGTATCAAGCCGCTGTTTGTAGATGAAGAATGACATGGCCGAAACAAGGAAAATCCCCATGCCTGCCCAGATAGCGTAGGCGATGCCGATATTCATCACTTTAACGACCTGAGAAAGTCCATAAAAGGAGATGGCATAACCGACGACCACAATGACGCTCGGCACTAACCGGGTGAATCCATCAGACGCCTTCATCATAGTCGTCGCCAGTGTTTCAGCGCAGATAGAAACAGCAAGGATGAGATATATTTTGAACATAAGACCTTCTCAATATGAGATTTATAAAAATAAAACATTACCCCACAGAGTCTTACATTAAACCGTCTTAACGGCAATCATGCCGGGTTTTACTGTTGTCATAAAAATAACCGGGTACGAATACTCCGAATGGCCGGAAATTATTATGTCAGCGCCCTGTCACAACGCCGGTGTGCTTCTCCCGCTTTATGATTTTCTTCTTTTATTGCAGGCGCAATTTCAAGCAAATCTTTCCTGATACGGCGGATATCATGTCAGTTCGAAGTTTTTAAAGTGGCGAAACCAATGACTATTTCATCGACAACGAAAGAATTTATACTCTCATGCTTAGAGAAAGTGGGTGTTGACAATAGAAAGTTGGCGGCTATTGCACAGGGAGCTGATATCTACGGGCCTGAAGGGTTACTGGACTCAATCCATTTAGTGGGCTTTATCGCAGAGATGGGCGAATGGATGGAAGCCAGAACCGAGGTTTCCGGGAGTTTTTTTGATATCCTCGATGGCGATCTTTTCGAAAACTTCAAAAATATCAATCAGATTGAATCACTGTTATCCCGGAGGTTTAGCGATGTCAGCTTTTCCTCCTGATAGCCAGTTTATCAGTACAGAAAAAATCGACGACATTCCTTATCAGCGTCTGGCTGACAGGGTGCCGACGCCGTTTTATGCCTACAGCGCCTCGCAAATAAAGGCCGACTTTTCAGCATTAAAAAAGTCACTTCCGGATGAGATTCATTATTTTTATTCGCTCAAAGCTAATCCCAATAAAACACTGGTTCAGTTGTTAAACCGGGAAGGAACAGGTTGTGAAGTGTGTTCTCTGGCAGAACTGGAAACAGTGATAAGTCAGGGTGTGCCCCCGGAGGATATTATTTTTGTGGGTCCCGGAAAATACATTGCTGAATTAACCCAATGTTGTCGCATCGGTATTAAAGCTGTCGTCATCGAATCCATTGAAGAAATAAAACTTCTGAATGATATTGCTGCCAGCATGGGCGTTATACAAACCATCGCCTTGCGCATCAACCCTGAGTTTACGGGCGAAAAAGCCAAACTGGTGATGAGCGGCAAACCACGGCAATTTGGCATCGACGAACAACTTTTACCGCAGGCATTTGCCTGTGTCGCACAACAGGAAAATTTACGACTGGCGGGGATCCATATTTATCTCGGTACACGGATCCTCGACTGGCAAGCGCTGGCTAAAAATACCCTGAATATTCTGTCACTGGCGGGATCTTTGCAGGAGATCTACAAGGTCGATTTTGATTTTGTCGATGTCGGCGGGGGTTTTGGCGTCAGGTATTTTGATAAAGAAAAGCCACTGGATATTGTTGCGCTCGGTGGCGCGTTAGCGCCCGTTATCCGCAATTATCATGACAAATTTCCGCGCTGTAAGATCATCGTCGAACTGGGCAGATATCTGATTGCCCGTGCAGGCATTTTCGTCACCCGCGTTAATTATCTTAAACCCTCCCGGGACGAATGGTTCGCGGTGTGTGATGGCGGAGCCAACTGTCACGGCAGCGCCGCTGGCATCAACTCGCTGATCCGGCGTAATTTTCCGATGGCCCGTCTGGGTGAAACCCGTGCCGGGACACAACATCGTTATCAGGTCACCGGCCCGCTTTGTACCCCCACCGATATATTAGGTGAAAACATTATGCTGGCGGAACTGCATCCGGGCGACCTGATCGGCATCGGACATTCAGGCGCATACGGGGCCAGTGCTTCACCCGTCAACTTTTTAAGTTTTGGTCATCCCGCCGAAATTCTGGTGGAGAAAGGTCAGGCTTTCCTTATCCGAACCGCAGATAGCATTGAGACATTATTGGCACCTCAGATATATCAGCCTTTATCTGTCGGAAATGCCTGAGGAATCTGTATGTCTCTGGAATTTTCAGCCTCCAATATTCTTTGGCATGAGTTTGAAAAAAATAACAATCCTTCTGCTACGGTGGAGAGTGAACAACTGGATAAAGTTAAAAGTTTTGTTAACGCTTTTTTTCAGTCACATTCCCGCACATGCGAAGCCCAGCTTCAGCCCGTCTCCCGTTGGGTTAACTCTCAAAACCTGACATTCACGACGATGCTCAAAAAACTGGTGACCCAGTTGGAAGAGCAGGCGCTGGTCAATGACCTGGATTTGGTGGTGCTGACCCACTGGACGCCCGATGCTGAAATTGGCGCTTCAGTGACCAATGCCATTATTTATGAAACCGGTTCTCATAACGCTTTTGGTATTGCCATCAGCGATCATGGTTTAAGCAGTGGATTTGTCGCGTTGCAAATCATTGAAGATTACCTGGAAGATATCAGCGGGGACAAACGTCCGCGTAAAGCCCTGCTGATGATGGCAGATCAGGATGCCATTCTGTATGACAGCCCTTATCTCGCCAATTTCCACCCTGCGGCCAGTTGCTGTTTGCTCCTTTTACAAAGCAACGCGACCCACGAACCCCATAAGGTCGCCGGTAATATTACCTTTAAAAATTATCAGAAAACCTCGCTGCCGGTTTCAACGGCGGACATTTATCCCCTGCTTTCCACGCTGAAGATGTTCAGTGCCGCTGAAAACGCATTGCCGCTGATTATTCTGACCAGCAAATCGTTTTCACAGGTTCTGCAACGGGATGCCAACTTCTCGGGTGTCAGGATAGAAACCTGGGACGATGCTTTACTGTCTTCAGCACCCTGGGTGTTATTAAAAAAGCTCGCTCAGAAAAATACGCGGTTCTTATTAATGATGCCGGAAGGGAAGAATATGATCTTCGCCAGTTTTGTGATGGAGAGCTGAAGGTGTATATCCATGCCATCACAAGCCTGATAGCTCCGGTTCTTACCCCGCTCTCCCTGCTGGAAAAAAAATACTGCTGGGGAGAACGGAATCATAAAATTTTTAGCCGTTTTCATAAGATGCAATCTGCCAGTCTGTTTGCTGATGAAACATTGCCGGATCTGCTCTCCGACCTTCTGCAAAAATTACGCGCTGAATGCGACCCCGGTTTATTTCGCCAAATCCGCTATGTCGCGTGGGCGCATTCTCTGCACGCCACAAGCCCGTTTGACCGGATGGAAGAACTGTCCACGGTATTTCAGACGTTTTTTGGCGACCAGGAGATCGAATTTTTTTCTGCGACACAGGCTTCCTGCGCTTCAGGTCTGGTGAGTTTGAAATATTTGCAGGCGAAAATGCGCGCCGCACAGCAGAACACTCTCTCTGAGAAAAATGGCTCTGAGAACTGTGGCTCTGAGAACCAGGCCTCTGTCTGCGGGGTGCTGATCACCGGTGAAAAATGTTTTCACCGCACGGTGCAATATGTCGATCAGAATGGTTATTTTGGCGAAGCCTTTTGCGCCACGCTGGTTGGCATGGCCCCTTCTCCTCATTCGCTGCATCTGCGCGCACTGCATTTACAACAACTCGGGGCTTATGGCACGCGGATGCGGGAAACGGATCGCGAAAGTGAAAATGCCTATGACCACGCATTTTTGCCGGTGATGACCGAAACCATTCAAAAAACGCTGGCGGGCGCGGGACGTAAACCGGAAGAACTCAGCGCCGTGCTCCCTTACCACATCAGCCCGGTGACCTTTGACCGCCTTGCTGATCGCAGCGGGTTTAGCCGGGACATCGTATTTCGCCATAACCTCTACACGCTCGGTCACTGCTTTTGCAGCGATGCGTTTCTCAATATCAAAAGCCTGCTTGCCTGTGGGGATAATGCCGTCAGAGCGCGGTGCATTCTGGCTCTGGCCTCAGGCGTGGCGGGCACCTTTGGCGCAATGGTTCTCGAATCAGACAATGAGGATATTCCATGAGCACAACCCATTTAACACAGTGGCTGGCCCGTGCTGCACAGGCTWTTCCCGAGAAAACCGCCCTGGTTGCCGGTGATGAAGAGATAAGCTGGTCAGCACTGTTCCAGCGGGTCATGAAAACGGCCACCTGTTTGCAACAGCATCACATTAAACGGGGCGATCGGGTGGTGGTCTGGCTGCCGAACAGTATCGACTTTGTGGTGTGCTTCTGGGCGGTTCAGCACCTGCAAGCCATTTTTGTCCCTCTTAACCCTGACACGCCCGTCGCGCGCGTGGGCTGGATATGCAACAACGCAGAAGCCAGTTTGCTGATCAGCAGTGCAGATCAGGCGGATGCGCGGGTCACGGCTAGTGCAGATCGCGCCCCGTATCCGGTGCTGTTTGACAAGCCGGGCACAGAAAGTCTGAGCCGCCCGGCGTTACTTTCATTACAGCAGATCGCGGCGCAGGCAGACGTTACACCGCTTGTGCCGGAAGACGCGCTGGATATCGATCTGGCCTGCCTGATTTACACATCCGGTTCCACCGGAGATCCGAAAGGCGTCATGCTGACCCAGCGCAATATGTTGAGCGCGGCGACATCCGTCAGCACCTATCTGGATCTGAGGGCAAGCGATCGGATTTTCTGCACGATCCCGATGAGTTTTGACTACGGGCTTTATCAGGCCATCATGGCCACCAGAGTGGGCGCGACGCTGATTATCGAAAAAGATTTCAGCCGTCCGTTGTTTGCCCTCAAACAACTGGTGAAACAGCGGGCATCGGTTTTGCCGATTGTCCCCACCATGCTGGCCCTCATTGCCCCTCTGGCAAAACGTTATGATTTTTCATCCGTGCGTAAAATCACGAATACGGCTGCCGCGTTGCATTCCAATGATATTGATACGCTGATTGCCCTGTTCCCTCAGGCTGAAATTTTCTCTATGTACGGGCTGACGGAATGCCATCGCTGCACCTGGCTTCCGCCAGCGATGTTGTCGACACATAAAGAGAGCGTCGGTTACGCCATCCCGAATACCGAACTTTGGGTGGTGGATGACAACGGTGTCCCGCATCGCAGCAATGCCACGGGCGAGCTGGTTATTCGTGGCGCGACGGTCATGCGCGGTTACTGGCGCAATGAAGAACAGACGCAAAAGAAATTACGTCCCGGCCCGCTGCCCGGCGAATCCGTGCTGTATACCGGAGACATCTGCCGGCTGGATGAACGTGGCCTGCTTTATTTTGTCGCCCGCAAAGATGACATTCTGAAAACCAACGGCGAAAAAGTGGCGCCGCGGGAAGTCGAAGGCGTGCTCAAACGCATCCCCGGGGTCGGACAGGTAGCGGTGATTGGCGTCCCTCATGCCATTTACGGTGATGAGATCGTCGCCTGTATTGAATGTGTGACGGCGCCCGATATTGCCCTGCTCAAAGCCTTCTGTCAGACCCATCTCGAAAGCTACAAGCGCCCTCACCGCTATTATTTCAGTGAGGCGTTACCCAAAAATAATAACGGAAAGATTGATCGTAACCGGCTGCCTGAACTCCTGTTACAGCGCTCCCATGATGTTCAACGCGAATCCGTAAAATCATAAGGAAATCATTATGTTTACTTCAACAATCATTGAGGCCATCGGCTTAGTGCTGGAAAGTTCTCATCTCTCAGAACTGCATGCAGAAACACATCTGGAACGCGATTTAGGCTTTGAAAGCGGGCTGTATATTGAACTGATTATGTATCTGGAAGAGAAAGTCGACGGGCTGATCCTGGATCCGGCCACGCTGGAATTTGAGCATTTTGAAACCGTGGGCAGCTTATCGAGATTCATTCAACTGCAACTCGCGAACCGGGCTGCCTGAATGGAACAATGGGCAGAGGTTATCGCGATTTTCATGCGTTTCCGGCACCGGCCCGAACTTGCCTGGTGCCATGATACACACCGTCGCGATTATGCCACGCTGAGTCAGCGCGCAATGGATCTCGCCGTGCAGATCCGCCAGCATCAGACAGACACTGACCGCCATGTAAAACCGGTGCTGGTATACGGGCATAAGTCGTTCGATTTTATTGCCGCCTGGTGGGCATGCCTGCTCTGCGGCTGCCCGGTGGTGCCCGTTGAATCGGATAACAGCCCGGAACGCGTGGAGAAAATTGCGCTCACCCTCGGCGCAGGTCTGCTGCTGAATACGACGGCGACGCCGGTTCAGGTGAACGCGGTCAGGGTACTCAACACGGCGGAAATTAACGGACCTGTCTGTACGGATGCCACACTGCATGCGCTGCTGAGTGAAAGCCGCCAGCGTTTGCAGCATGTCCCCGGCGAACCGCTGGCTTACATCATGTTTTCCTCCGGCACCACCGGCGAGCCGAAAGGGATCCAAATCACCCTGCGCAATATGGTGAATTTCATTCACTGGATCCGCGAAGATTTTCCACTGGACGGTGCCGTCACCGGCAATGTTCGCTACTGCTTTGATGTTTCCTTATTTGAAATCTGGTTAGCCTGGGTTTTCCTGCAACCGCTGTCGGTGCTCGATCACCGCGAACTCATCAGCACCCGCAAAATGATTGCACAGCATGCAGAAACCGGTGTTGTCTGCTGGGTATCCACGCCTTCGATTATCCGCCTTTATCTGCTGGACCCCACGTTCAGTGCCGCACAACTTCCCCTGCTCCGGCGGTTTATTTTTTGCGGTGAAACACTGACAAAAGACATCGTCACACAGCTATGGACACGATTTCCCGATGCCAGCGTGATAAACACCTATGGCCCGACGGAATGCACGGTTGCGGTGACCTCGGTGCTTATTACACCTGAAATGATCAGCGACCCGCTACCCTTGCCGATTGGCGCGGCCAGACCGGGCGCGGTACTCAGCCTGCACGGACAGGAAAGTGACAGCGGCAGGAGCGAGCTGTTAATCAGCGGCCCCTGCGTCGGGCCAGGCTACCTCAATGCACCGCTGAAACAGCAAACACAGTTTATCCGCCATGCCGGGCAAAATGCCTATCTGACCGGTGATATCGGCCAGGCGAAGGGAGATTGTTACTATTTTCTTGGCCGCGAGGACGGGGAAGTCAAGATCCAGGGACACCGCATCGATCTCTATGAAATTGAGCATTTCCTGCGTAGCCAGAATCTCGTGTCGGATGTCGTTGCAGTGCCTTTTCTACGCAAAGGCAATGCCGAGGCTATCCAGGCCTGCGTGATCCTCAATGATTCCTGCACGCTTTCAGCGCTGGGCCACGCGATGCAGGCGCATTTCCCGCCGTGGTCGATCCCCCGTTACTGGTATGCCATTCCTCATACTATTTTGAATCATAACGGAAAACTCGACCGCAGCGCGGCGCGTGATCTGGCACTGGATAAAGGGGAGAAATATGTTTTTATCGCAAATCAGACCGCTGTTTGACCGGCTTCGCAACCGCGATGACGCCATCGCGCTGATTAACCAGCAAGGCACCTACAGTTTTGCTGAACTGGGCGCACGGACGGCCGCCATCGCCCATTTTCTTACCCCTCTGGCGGGTCGCAATGTGCTGATCTACGGTCATAAACAACTCGATGCGGTCGCCGCTATTCTGGCCTGCATCAGTAAAGGCTGTTGTTTTACCTTTGTGGATCAGGCAAATCCGCCGTCCCGAATTGAAAAAATAGCCCGGATGACGCGCACGGAAGTGATCATCACCACCCTGCCGCACCCCCTCGCCGGGCTGGAACAATGGCCGCAGTGTGTCAGTGCTTCACTGGCAGACATTTCTCCTGCAACGCTGCCCGCTGAACCGTCATTCACCCAATCTCTTTTCTATATCCTTTCCACCTCGGGCAGCACCGGTGAGCCTAAAGGCGTTATGGTCAGTTATGACAATTTTGCCGCTTTCAGCGCGTGGTTCGCACCGCAAGTCACCGGCGGAACGGACAAGGGCTGCCATATTAATCACGCCTGTTTTTCTTTTGATATGGCGATCCTCGATCTCATTCCGGTTCTCAGCCGCGGGCAGACCGTGCTGATGCTGGATCATTGCAATAATGTTTTGCCCCGGCAAAACATCAGGCTGATGACAAGAGAGCCCGATGTGGCCGTCACCAGTTGGTTTTCAACACCCAGTTTTGCTGAACTCATGCTTAAAGACGCGCTGTTCAGCCACGTTAAGTTCCCCGCCCTGAAGCGTTTTTATATCGGCGGTGAACGGGTTGCGCCAGGTTTGATCACACAGTTACAGACGCGTTTTCCGGCGCTTGAAGTGATGCACGCTTATGGCCCGACCGAGACAACCTGCGTGACGCATACGCATCTTTTGTCCCAGCCGCTACACCATCAGGCGGGGTTATTGCCGCTGGGCAAGCCGCAAGGGCTGAACCGCATTCGCATCGTCGATGCGGCCGGTCATCCGGTTTCTGCCACAACGGTAGGTGAAGTCAGGCTTTACGGCCCTCAGGTTTCACAGGGCTATCTGCCGGAGGATCACCCCCGCAATCAGGCTTTTGCTGAGGATGAATGGGGTCGCTATTACGCCACGGGCGATCGCGGTTTTGTCGACGAAAATCAGTCACTGTTTATTTGCGGCAGAGATGACGGACAGTTTAAGTTGCATGGCAATCGCATTGAGCTGGCAGAAGTAGAATCCGCCGTGTGCCGAAATGCCAACGTGATCCAGTGCTGTCTGGTACCGCTCGAAGAACAGGGAAAAGTGACCGACCTGCAACTGTTTGTACAACTGCATGATGACAATGCGCTGCAGCGGCAAGCCTTACGCCATTTCTTGTCCGGGCAGCTACCGGGATACATGATCCCTAAACAACTGGTCTTTTGCCAACACTTCCCCCTGACATTGCATGGCAAAATAGACCGGCAGGAACTCGTCCGGCAATACGCGGTTTCTGACAGTTTTTAATCGACATCCTGCAATCACATATAAAAAATCCAGCGTAATTGCTGAGAAAATACCCGGCATCAATTTATCTTCATGATGATGAAGGCCATATAATTTTATGACGGGTTAACGGGGTTATCATGCGTTTCGATCATACCGGTTATGTCGTATCAGATACCGATGCAACCGTCGCGGCTATTAAACTCTTTTTCCCCGTGACCGTCAGGTATAAAGAACAGATTCATGCTCAGCGGGTGTTAATCACGTTGCTGTCCACGGCAGAGGGAAATAACCAGATCGAGCTGGTTGAACCATTGCCAGATAATATTCATCTGCAAAGCATGCTGGATAAATCAGGCAAGTCATCCCTGCCTTATCATATTTGTTTTGTTGTCGATGATTTTGACCAGCAATATCAAACCATGAAATCCGCAGGCTGGATGGTATTAACGCGCCCGTTTCATGCCTTTAATAATCATCACCGCGCCAGCCACCTTTATCATCCTGATGCCGGAATCATCGAAATCATGTCGGGGTCGCTATGAAATCATTTTACGATCACCCATCAGACGCGGATTTTTTCACGCCGGATGCCCAGGCGCAGGCGATTGCCGATAAGCTCCGCCAGATAACCTCGCCGGACGACACGCGGGCGGTCATCAGCCAGTGGTCGCAGGCTGCGGCGTTTAATCTCCTGGGCGTGCCCGCTGAATACCCGTCACACAAGCCACATCTTCAGGCTTATCAGCACATCCGTTTGACTGAGCGCTACCGGCTCTATGAAAAAGTGGCCTTTATCTCCCCGATACTCATGTTTTCGGCTCCCGGCCCCGGCATGGCGGCTTTTGCCGTCTCCGGGCTGGGGACAGAACAACAACAGGATGCTTTTTTTAGCCGCTTTCAGCAGACCTTAAGCTGGTCTTGTTTTGCGATGACTGAACCGGCGCAGGGAAGCGATGCAGGTGCCATGGAAACCACGGCGTCGCCGGTTAACGGCGGGTATCTGCTCTGCGGGAGAAAAATGTTCATCGGCAACGGCATGATTGCCGATACCGGTGTGATATTTGCCCGCACAGCACCCGGACCTCTGGGTATTAATGCTTTTATTTTTAATCCGCAGTCAGCAGAAATTTCCCGCTACGCACTGGAATTAAACGGGTTGAAAGGCACTAACCTTGCGCACATGCAGTTTGATGATCTGTTTATCCCTGAAGCAGACATGTTGGGCAGGCATCTGAAGCCGACGGAGCGGTTTGCAAAATCCGCCATCGCCACATTCGATGCCCTGCGTCCTTGCGTCGGCGCGCTGGCGCTGGGTGTCGCGCGGCGCGCACTGCACGAATGGCAACATGAGCGGCGACTGACACCTTCGCAGTCTGCCTGGCTGTCGCAGATGGAACGCCGCTGGCTGGTGGTCTATCACCACGGGCTGCGGGTCTGCCAGCAAACCGAAGATAAGCTTGCGCCGGAAAATCATCCCGGAATGGTAAAAACCAGTTGCGTGATCCTGGCGGAAGAGCTGATTTGCGGACTGATTCACCGTACACCGGCCAGAGATATGCGTCTGCTAAACACACTATGGCAGGCCTTCCGGGATGTGAAAGCCTTTGAATACACTGAGGGAACGCGGCAGATCCACCGTTTAAATCAGGGGTTTTCCCGGCCGCAAGAGGTGAACACATGCCTGTAACCGTCACCTTGCTCGGTCAGGGCACGATAACGGTTCTCACCCGCAGCCAGGCCGTCACACCGGACAGCCGGCATTTCATTGCTTCAGAACTTTTGGCGACAGAACACAGGGCGGCGGGCAACTGGTATCATCACTGGCCTGAAGAGGATTGCGGAAACCGTCTGCATGCTAAAGCCCTGATCACGCTTTGCCAGCACCATGTTCTCTCCTCTACGGAGAGTCTGCTGGTCTACGATTCACGGTATCCGGCCGCACGCGGCGCCACCCCTTTACTGCAAAGTTTGCTGTGCCACTGCCCGGAATTTTCCGAAGCCTGGGGGATTTGCAGTGGCCGTTTTGATCCCGGTGAGGCGTACAGGCTGGCTCAGACCCTGATGCAGGAGGAATGCCGCTTACTTTATCTCTACGACCCGATACAAAGGCTGAGTCAGGATCCCACGCCTCAGGAGTCAGAATTGCACTATCTGATTTTCTCGGCACGGATGTTGAGAAAGTAATGGATAATTTGCTGGTTTCGCTGACAGATAAGCTGTCAACCCCGGCTGTTTTTCCGATGCGTCCCTCAGAGGTGCAGCAGCTCGCGCTGATGAGAACGGAAACAGTGCATTGCGGGCCATATCGCAGCCGGGTGCTGATCAGTCAAGGTCCGATGCAGGCGGCAAAAAAAGCGCTTGTGTTACATGGCTGGGGCGGTCATCCCCTGATGCTGGCGCAGGCTAAAGATATTCTGCTGGCGCAGGGATATGAAGTGTATCTGCCGTTTTTACTCGGACATGATCCGCAAACGCCAGCCCCCTGTGATTTTCCCGCACAGTGCCAGTTACTGCTCACCCTGCAAAATACCTTTGGTGCTTTCGACACCGTCGTTGCCCATTCTGCTGGCGGGCTGATCACCGCCTTGTCGGCATCTCTCGGCTTTCGCTTCAGCCGGCTGGTGCTGATGTCAGTTCCGGCCTCGTTTACCAGCCTGCTGCAACACTATCTGCGGCAAAATCATCTGCCTGAATCTTATCTTGCCCCGCTGTGCGCGTGGTATCAGGCCCGCTTCCCGGCACCGGAGATGCCCGCAACGGACTCGCTTTTTGCGCTGGGCGACATCCCTGCACTGATACTTCAGGGTCAGCAGGACACTAGAATCAATCCGGCCGATGCGTGGAAAATTCACCGTCAGTTACCCGGCAGCCAACTGGCATTGATAGAGCATACCGGCCATCTGGGTGTGCTGACTCATCAACGGACACACTACGAATTAAACGCCTTTCTCCGTACGGCAAACGCTGATCCTGAAAAAAGGAGCCACTATGTTGGGTCACATTGAATCCCTGACGGTCTACATTCCTGAACAACGGAAATCACTGGCGGAAGTCGCGCCCGCGCTGCAACTGAGTCCGCTGGATATCAGAATGTTTTCCCGCTTTTACGGGCTGGCAAATTTCCCACGCCAGCCGGGTTCACTTGATGATCTGTTGCGCCCGTTGTTAAAGCAGTTCACCGACCATCACGCTGATTGGCTCCCCCGCATTAAACATGTGGTGCATGCCCATACGCTGCCCGGCATTCGCCCTTTCGACCTGTCGGGCAAAGCCCTGCTCGACGAGGCCGGATTTGCTGACGACACCCATTACACCTCGCTGACGATGGGGCATTGTTCGACATCATTGTCAGCCGTGGAATATGTTTGCAGCCGGATTAAAACGGGGGAATATGCTTTGTTGCTGGTCGGCGAAAAGGCCTTTCACCCCAAAGTCGAACTGATCGACGATACCACCATTATGGGCGAAGCGGCCTGCGCCGTTCTGCTCAGTCGCGCCGGGGAACGCTGCAAAGTGACCGCCAGATACAGCATGCAGGCGGGAGAATTCAGTCAGCATCGCGGAAATGAATCAGGTAAGGAATCACGCTTCGCCAGCGTTTATTTTTCTTTTATCGCCACCGCGATGCGCAATGCTCTGGAACATTTCGGGCATACTGCCGGTTCACTTGACTGGATTGCACCGCATAATGTGAATTTATCGTCATGGCAGAAACTTGCTGACGAACTGAATATTCCGCGGCAAACACTATTTCTCGAAAACGTGCCACGTTATGGTCATTGTTTCGGCGCAGATCCTTATCTGAATTTGGCGACATTGATCCGTCAGAAAAGATTATCGCCCGGCAATCATGTGATGCTGGTGAGCGTAGGAATGGGCGCGACCTTCTCTTCATTGCTGCTGGTATTATCAGCCGGTAATGAAATTCCGGTATTTTGCAATTTGGAGCAATTTCCAGATATTAAGCAGGATTAAGTTAATACGCACTTGTTCTTTATGTGATGTGTTAACTCCTCATGGCTGATATTACCCGATACTACCCGCAGCTGAATGAACTCCAGGCACTGCTCACCACGGCTGGCAAAATTTCGGAATATAAACCGGATCAGGCGCTGGCCTGTTTTGATCATCCCGAACTGATGAGCATTGCCTGTATCGGCATTCCCTCCCGTTTTAATCCCTGGGAAACGGCGGCCTTTTCTGACGTTGATTACTCACATCACTTACAGATCATCGAATATCTGAGCCGGGCAGATGCCAGCGCGATGATGATGTTGCCCGGCGCATCCCTTAGCACCCGCGCTATTTTGACGCTCGGCACTGAGCGGCAACAGGCACGGTTTTTCGCCTGCTTTGAACACAGCCCTGCCTGGACATTTTTTGCCGTCACCGAGCCGGGGTTTGGCTCCGACGCCACGGCAATTGCCTGCGAACTCACGCAAAACAGTCAGGGATGGTGGCTGAACGGGCAAAAGATGCTGGTCGGCGGCGCGATGCGCGCCAGCGCGGGCCTGGTATTTGCCCGTTATGAACAGACCCACCGGCTGGTGATGGTGTTTCCCGAAGGGAAAACCGGACCTTTGCAGCGTGAACTGCTCGATACCTTCGGGTTAGCGGGTGCGGCACTGACACGTCTGACGATGACCAATCTGAGTGTCAAAGAAGACGATATTTTAGGGCATGAACACCGGGGATTGCAGCAGGGGCTTAATGCGCTGAGCAAGGTCTTTGAGCGCCACCGTCCCATGGTGGCGGCTATGGCGCTGGGCACCACTTACGGTCTGCTGAAAGCGCTGGAAACCCGACCATTACCCGCGACTGCGCAACATTGGATCGCCTGCCAGTGGCGTAAATATCATGTTCTCTTTCAGCAGATGCTCGCACTGGCAGAAGGCTATCGTACGGGTCAGCAGCAATATGCCAGCACCAGCCGCCTCAAATTAAGCGCTACCCGTCTGGCCGAAGAGACGGCGAGCCATCTGCCCCACTGGCTCGCCACCGAAGACTGGCTGGAAGAGACTTTCCTGCGCAAGCGCTACCGCGACAGCTTTGCTTTTGAATACATGGAAGGCACCAGCAATATCCACTTACTTAACAGCTTCCGCACACCTGAAATTCAGGGAGATCAACGCCATGCTGTACCTTGATCCCGCCGATATTGTCAGCCAGTCGTTTCATCACACCGACGTCCCTCAACCGGAGTGGGAAACGGATATTCCGCACTGGCGTTCGTATGTTCAGCATTTTTTCGCCGCTAACGGTGAGCCGCTCAGTCAGGAAAACGAGCAGGTTAACACCTGGATCACCAGCAATGAACGGGCGGCCTTCAGCGATATGGTCGCTACGTTGCTGCCACATCTTGCCCCGGTCGTTCAGCCGCAGCGGGTGAAAACGGTGCTGATGGCGCACTGGACGCCTGACCTGCACATGGGGAGTTCTGTGGTGAATTTAGCCATACATCAGCTTGGCCTCACCGACTGTCTGGCGCTGGCAATCAGCGATCGCGGGCCGGATGCGGCGTTGTTCGCCCTTGATGGCCTCAGCGACTGCCTGCAAGGGAAAGCGGAAGACGGATTGTTACTGATCGCCGAACAAAAAAGCCTGATGTACTTTTCACCGCTGATGGCGCGCCTGCAACCGGAAAACAATGCCTGCCTCTGTCTGGTCAATACGCAACAGCGCGGATTACGTTATCTGGGGTATCAGCGTCTGAAAACGTCCGCAGATTTTAGCGAGGCCATCTTGCAGTCCGTTGAGCATTTCGGTTTTACCCGCGAACGGTTAACGCTGATCGGCCCTCAAAATTGTCTCGCCAGTTTACCGGAAGGCTTTACGTCACTGGCGGTCAATCCCTGCTTACTTTGCGCGGCGCCTTTTGTCGCCCTGCGTCAAAACTGGCAGCCCGGACGTGATTATCTGCTGATGAGTGAACACAACGGACGGATAAGCCTGTGCGGTCTGGCGGCAGCAGAGAACCTGAGATGAATATTTTTGCGCTGAAAACCTGTATTCCTGTCACACGGATATCGCTTGACGCGATCCTCGCCCATCGCGGCGCGAACCCCAGCGAAGCCCGGACCTTCCGGCATCTTTTCGGTTTTCAGGAAGCATCAACGCTGGCTGAAGACGAAAGTGCCGCCGCGACGTTTGAATCGCTGTTGCAGCAAACCGCCGTACAGTTAACGCAGGCTGAAAAAATCGATGCGATTATTTTGGTTCAGGGATTGCCCGCCCGTTCACGACGGCAACGGGTTGATTTAGCGTTGCTGCGGCAACGTTTTGATTTTATTGCCCCTGACGCACATCTCATCACCCTTAATCAGCAAAACTGCGCCACGTTATTCTGGGGTCTGCTGATGGCTGAGCGCATGCTTGAGCAGGGAAAATATCAGTGTGTGGCTCTGCTGGCAGGCGACACGCTGGCAGATTTCAGCCTGGCAGAGCGCTATGTTCCCGGCTGCACATTAATCGGTGATGCCTTTGTGTGTGCCTTGCTGAGACCGGGCGGCGGTGAGCGCAGGGTGTCCGGCATTCACTGTTTTCATCATCCCGCATTCTGGCAGGGCCTCGACGGCAGCCGGGAAGATATTAAGCGTTTTTATCAGTCTCATGACGCTCTGATCGACATGGCGCTGCGTCAGTATCCGGCTGAACAGCGGAAGGACGCATGGTTACTGCCTCACAACATTAACCGCCTGAGCTGGCAAACCTGGCGGCGGCATCCTGATCGCGCCCATCAGCGGATCGCCACCGATCTCATCGGGCAATGCGGACATTGTTACGCCACCGATCCTCTCTTACTGCTCGATACCCACCCGCCAGCCGAAACCGGCCAGCCAGCCATTTTACTTTCTGTCGGGCTCGGCGGTTGGGTGGGCAGCGCCATGATCACTTCAGACACATTTGCGGAGCCTCAGGATGCCTGATAACGCGCAAGCCATCCCTTTTTTCATCCCGCTTTCCTCGCAGTTTGCCCGGCTCGGTTTTCTTAAAATCGCCGAAATGGCCTGTCGTCAGCACGGAGATAAAGTCTGGATTGGTGAAAAAGACAATGCGGTGCTGCTGCTTGCCGGCGCCCGCCATGTCCGGTTGCTGATTGAGCAGGAAAGCCAGTTCGTGAAGGAATTTGAACATCTTTCCTCAGCCTCAACTATCGGACGCATCTTGCTGGGCCAGTCACTGACGACATCCAAAGAAGGCGAGGAATGGCGGCTGGCAAGGAAACTCACCACACCGCTGGTGAACCCTAAATCCCCGTTGCTGAAACAAAGCACCGACCTCTCCGCCCGCTGGCTGCTGGATATTCTGCAGGATCCGCAGCAGACCTCATTGCGTGAAATCTGCCTGCACTGGGCGCTGATGTGTGTGGCGGAAGGATTTTTTGGCCGGGAGATCAGTCTGGCCCAACTGAATACGCTGATTGGCCATTTCCGTGATATCTATCTGCAACTGATTATCGCCGCACCGGACGCGGATTATGAGGCACTGTGCAGGCATCCGGCACTGGTCGCCTTCCGGCTGGAGGCTGAGTCCCTGCTTGGCCCGTTGCTGGATGACGCCAGGGGCGGCAATACCACGATGCTGGAACGTCTTTGTCAGGCGCTCAGTCCCGGCGCGCACCCCGAAGCGCGTGAGAGAGTGATCAATCTTCTGCTGGGCAATCTTGCCGCCAGCGTCGATAACACGGGTATTGCCTTGTTATGGACGCTGACACATCTTTCGCAGCACCTGAACTATCAGCACTGCGTACGTGAGGAAGCGGCTCAGGGCAAACGAAACATGGCCTCAGCCATTGTCCGGGAATCGCTCCGTCTGACGCCGGTGACAGCGTTTTTTGAGCGCCGGGTGGCAGAAAATATCGTGGTGGATGACGTGGTGATTACGGCGGGCACGCGGGTTTTATTCTCCCCCTGGCTGATTCACCGTCATGCCGCCTGCTGGGCAGAACCGCTTTGCTTCAGGCCGGAACGGTTTCTGGGTGAAGAGAAAATTGCGCCGGAGCATTTTTTACCCTTTAGCGTCGGAAAACGAAACTGTGTGGGCATGACTCTGGCTCTCGACCAGCTGACCACGGCGGTCGCGACACTGTGCGAACATTTTCAGTTTTCGCTCGCCCCTTCGACGTCACCTGCCGCCCTCACCCCGCTTTTTGCGCTTAATGTCATCCCGCGCGGTGACCTGTCTTTCATTCTCACGTCCACAAACAAGGCTGAACAGCATGACCACATCCCGTGAGATCCCGGCGCTGAGCCTGTTCTGCTTCGCCGATGTGGCCAGAGACAACTTCGCTGATAAATATGAACAATTATTAAGTACCGCACGGCTGGCAGATACGCTGAATTTTCATGCTATCTGGACGCCCGAGCGGCATTTCCATACCTTTGGCGGCATGTTTGCTAATCCTTCGGTGGTCAGCGCGGCGCTGGCGGCCTGCACGCAACGTATCGGTATCCGGGCAGGCAGCGTGGTGCTGCCGTTACATGATCCTCTGCGGGTTGCCGAAGAATGGGCCATCGTCGATAACCTGTCTCATGGCCGCGCTGGCGTGGCGTTTGCCAGCGGCTGGCAGCGTAATGATTTTGTGCTCAGGGCTGAGAATTACCGCCAGAGACAACAGGTTCTTTTTTCCTCACTGGCGCAGGTTCAGGCGCTGTGGCGCGGTGAATCCGTCACACGCCACGAGCTTTCGCTGCCTGCGCAACCCGAACCGGTCAGCCTGAAAACCTGGCCTGCACCTTTTCAGACGGAGATCCCCGTCTGGCTGACCACCGGCAGTAATCCCGATTTATTTACTGAGGCCGGAAAACGCGGGCTGAATGTGCTCACCCATCTGGTTTCGCAGACCCGCGAGCAACTGGTGGAAAACTGCGCGGCGTATCGCCTCGCACGCCGTCAGGCGGGT
Organism: Rahnella sp. P4_A8; assembly: GCF_056402435.1. NCBI lineage: Bacteria > Pseudomonadati > Pseudomonadota > Gammaproteobacteria > Enterobacterales > Yersiniaceae > Rahnella > Rahnella sp. P4_A8. Next base: position 36,578 of record NZ_JBFUHK010000034.1, read on the forward strand.
TTTGATCCCGCAGAAGGCACCGTCACATTGATGCTGCACACGCAGGCCGGAGCAGCACGAAAAACGCTGTTGCCACGGATTAAACCGGCACTTACCGGTTATCTGCAGGCATTTATGGCGCTTTCCGACAATCTCAGTCAACCACGGGTCGCCGATGCGGAGCAAAATGAGAAGAAGCAAGCCTACACACTGAAATGGGGAGTGGAGAAATATCTCAACCACTGCGGTTTATTTGGCTCTGCACAAGAATGCGCAGATCAGCTTGCCCGTCTCAGGCAGGAAGGAATCAATGAAGTTGCGTGCCTGATGGATTTTGGAATGCCTCAATCAAGTGTGGAAGAAACGCTTCGGACACTTGCTACATTGTTATGAAATCAAGGAACTATGATGAAAAAAATCACCCTGGCGCTTACCCTGCTCGCCTGTGTCACCAGCACTTCTGCCCTCGCCGCAGAAAAAACATTCCCCCTGGAAGCCTTTAGCGCAGTAGAAGCCAGACAGGGCATTAATCTCACCATTAAGTGTGCCGCAACGCCGTCTATGGTGGTCTCCGGTTCGCAAGACACGTTGAATAAATTGAAAGTCACCCATGACAATCACGCTTTACTGCTGGTCAATGATGCCGCTGAAAATGATCGCTTTATCTCGCACACGCTGGATATCACCCTGTATACCAGCGGCCCGCTGAACAGTCTGGCCGGAAAAGCGGGTGTTAAAATAGCCGCACCGGCCTGTGCGGTGGATCCGAAAACACTGGCCGTTTCCGGCAGTATGGGCACGGATATCCGCGCTGAAGGCAAAACGGCTGAACTGAATCTGGATCTGGCCATGGGCGGGAGTTTTAACAAGAAGCCTCAGAATTTTACGGCGGAATCGGCTAACGTGCGCATGAGCATGGGCGCGGAATCCTCACTGTGTCATATCCCCAAAATTCAGGGCACGCTTGCGGCAGGCGCTCGTGTTTCCGTCAGCGCCTCTGCTCAGGTGGATACCGGTTCTGCCAGCTCATTTGCCAGCGAGATTTCCACTTCTGGCTGTGCTTAACGCGCCTGATTAACTGTCCGCCTGAAAAATACAGACCTGCCATCTGACCGGCAGGTCTTTCAGCGGAGCACAGGCGCCATACGCCAGACAATACACCCCGTCGTTTTCAATCAGCCGGTGATGTAACAGGCCGATCTCTTCTTTACGCTCATCGTATACGTGCGCGATGCCACTGTGTTGCGGGATGGCACAAAAACCGGCGAGCGACTGCGTAAGGCCGGTTCCCCTGACTTTGAGCCACGCTTCCTTCACACTCCACAGTCGGGTAAAACGCAACAGGTAATGCGCCTCATCTTCTGCCAGCCACTGCTGTTCATCAGGGTTGAAAAACCGGCGGGCGATGGCTTTTTTCGCCTCAACGTTTCCGCTGACTTTTTCCAAATCCACCCCGACCTCTGCCCCGCGACACAGCACAATCGCCGCCGAAGTTCCGCTGTGGGATAAGTTGAAGCACAATCCCGGGAAATCAGGGAGCCAGGGCTTACCCTGAGGCGTTCTTGCGATACTTAACTGTTCATCGGTCACTGATAAGTAGCCCGACAATACCTGACGCAGCCAGCACTGCGCCTGCTGTCGCAGCAGTTGCCCTGACAGCGACGCCTCAAAGTGACGGAGCAGGCAAAGCCCCTCTCCTGCCTTCAGTTCAGGCAGGGGATCACAGTGGGAGATTGAGGGTAACGCGACAACCGGTTCGATCATGGCGATTCTCCAGAGACAGATACCCGCCATGACTTTCAGCGATTTGCCGGCACAAAATCAGCCCGATGCCACTGCCATTGGGTTTGGTGGTATAGAAAGGAACAAACAGATTTTTGGGATTGGTCAGCCCGACACCCTGGTCAAGAATGGTCACAAACAGACAGCCTTTTTCTTCTGACCATTCAATACACACCGGCGCCGTGGTATCGCTCATCGCCTCATCGGCATTCTTAATCAGGTTGATAAGCAACTGATGGAGTTGCACCCGGTCGACATTTACACTCAGCGGCGCCGGGCCTTTCAGGGTAATTTTACGGTGCGCAAACAACAGCGGCAGCTCCGCAATCAGGGCGGCAAAATCAAGCGGTGCTTTGACGGGGGGGGCGAGTTTACTGAGCTGGCGGTAACTGCTGATAAAAGCGATAAGTTCTTTGGCCCGGCGGTTGATCAGATCGATGCCTTCCGCAAAGCCCTCCGGCAGGTTTTCTGTATGGCGGCGATAATGCTGCTGGAGCATCTGGCTGATGGAGGCAATCGGGCTAAGAGAATTGTTTATTTCATGGCTGATCACCCGCAGCAGGTTTTGCCAGGCTTTTTGTTCTTCCTTACGCAGCATGTCGTCAACATCACTGACAAACAGCAACACGTTTTGGATCCCGTCCACCATATAGGTGTCACTGGACACTTTATAACGCCCCGGACGCCCTGCATGACTGGACTCCACCGGATGCTCCCGGTTGGCATTTTGCAACAACGTATCAAGTTGCCAGTGACTGCATTTTTCGCCAATCAGCTTTTCCAGTGATGTGCCCAGCATCCGCGAGGCCGCATCATTACACCACATCAGCCGGTTATTGCCGTCAATCGCGAAAATCGCCACCGTGATATTAGAAATCACTTTTTGCAGCAGAAAATCCATTTCTCTTTGCTGCTGGCGGTGGCGGGATAACTGACCCGAAATGGCGTTGATCTGTTCAATGACCCCTTCAAACACCCCTTCCCCGCTGGTCACACCGCGAAGGCTAAAATCTTCCTGCTCAACGGCTTCTAACAGGTTAGAAATCACATTGATTTTGTAGAGAAGTTGCTGGAAAAAGTGATAGGAAAAATACACTAACGTGACGCACAGAATAAAGAGCGTGAGAAATTTCAGGTAGAGAGACTGCTGTGGGAAAAACCACAGCAGCAGATAGGCAACAACGCCCCCCAGCGGGGACAAACTGCACAGTATTAAATGACGTGACTCAAAGGATCGAAAAAGTTTACTCATGACAGATTTTTAATTTATCCAGTCGTCGGTAAAAAGCGCTGCGACTCAGCCCTAACGATTCTGCCGCTTTCACTGCATTCCCGTCATAGTGACGCAGGCGCTGTAAGAGCACAGTTTCTTCCACTTCTGCCAGCGTGCCCGTCTCAAGTTGCGTTACCGGTTTTTGTTGTGGCTCATGACCGCTGTTTTGCCCCTTCACAGGCAGCGGCAGGCAAAGATCTGCCAGGTCGATCGTATTATTGCGGCAAAGCAATACGCCGCGTTCCAGCAAATGGCTCAGTTCGCGGATATTCCCCGGCCATGAATATTCATGCAGCCCCTGTCGCGCCATCGCCGATAATACCGGTTTAGGTTTACTGTATTTGCGGGCAAAACGTTGCAGGAAACGTTCGGCCAGCGGCTCAATATCTTCCTGCCGTTCACGTAGCGGCGGTAACGGAATTTGAATAACATTCAGCCGGTAGAGCAAATCCTGCCGGAACCGCCCTTCAGTCACGGCTTTTTCAAGATCCGTGTTGGTGGCCGCAATGATGCGGCACTGAGTGGTTTGTGTCCGTGATGAACCCACGCGTTCGAACTGCCGTTCTTCCAGGACACGCAGTAATTTTACCTGCTGGGACAAGGGCAAATTGCCAATTTCATCGAGGAATAATGTGCCTTTATCGGCCAGTTCAAAGCGTCCGATGCGATTTTCCCGCGCATCGGTAAACGCGCCTTTTACGTGCCCGAACATTTCACTTTCAAACAACTGCTCATTGATGCACCCCATGTTGACTTCAACAATGCTGTGCTCACGGCGGGATGAGAGCTGATGGATATAGCGGGCGAGCAGGCTTTTGCCGGTGCCATTTTCACCCAGAATCAGGATGCTGGTATCCGTGGCAGCCACGGTTTCCACCACGTTGATTAACTGCTTCATGGCCTGAGAGCGGACAACCCATTCATTGCCCATGTCATCTTCAAGCGCCATTTTCAGCAGCTTGTTTTCTTCTCGCAGGCAATTCCCGGAGCGTCTCGCCTGGCTCAGTGCAATCTGTTGCTGAACAATGCTTAACAGGCGTTCGTTATCCCAGGGTTTTTGAATAAAATCCGCCGCACCGGCCCGCATGGCGCTGACGATGATGTCAACACTTCCCCATCCCGTCATTGCTACAGCGGGCAGACAGTCATCAAATTTTTTTAACTCATCCAGCAGTTGCAAACCTTCCAGACCCGACGTGGTGTCTTTCTGGAAGTTCATGTCCATCAGTACCAGATCAAAGGGCTTTGCGGACAAATGTGACAATAAACGGTTGGCCTGCGTTTCCAGCGTCACGTCATACCCTTCCATACGGAGCAGCATGTCGAGGCTGGTCAGAATGCCCGCGTCATCATCAATGACAAGAATACGTTTTTTTTCGTTCATTAAAGCGTCCGGCTTGTGCCGCCGCACCCGTCAGGCACGGCGACAGATTATTCATAGCGAATGGCGTCCGCAGGCGACATCCGAATGGCGCGTCGGGAAGGCAACCAGACCGCTAACGCCACAATTAAAGAAATCATGACGGCGACACCCCAAAAGAGCAGTGCAAAGGAGGTATGCCCGTTGCCCAATATACGCGTCAACTTGGGTGCGACAAAGAAGGCCAAAGGCAACCCGATAATCAGTCCAATGAATAATTGCTTACTGCCCTGAAGCATCAGCATCCGTAACAGAACGCCTTCCGTTGCCCCCATCGCCATACGCACCCCGATCTCCTGAATACGTTGATTGATCACATTGCGCATCACGGCATAAATACCGGTGGCCGCCAGAATGACCGCGACCAGACCAAACAACATAAAGAGGTTGGCAATGAAATGCAGCCCGGCGGTATTCCTGGCCAGACGTTGATTCAACGTTTGCACCTGATTAACGGAGAGCGTGCTGTCAATCTGGCGCACCGCATTCATGAGCGCAGGCCCTAACGTATCAGGATTCTGAGCCCTGAGCACCAGCGTTAATGACGCCGCGGGTATTTGCGCCAGCGAGCGGTAAACCGTGACCCGCTGGCGGAACGCGCTGAAAGGCCGGCCATGAATGACGTTCGGCACCACACCGATAACCGTGAACCAGCGCTGATCATCCGTATCACGAAAACGCAGGCGTTTTCCGATGACATCCCGCTCACCGGGCCAGAACTGCTCCGCAAACGACTGGCTGACCACCACCACGGGCTGTGAGTCCTGCGTATCACTGCTGGCAAACTCCCTTCCGGCCACCGGCGTGATCCCCATTGCCGTCAGGCTTCCCGGCATCACCTGGACATCATTGACCAGAGGATAAGACCAGCGGTCTTTGCTGTTGTTGGTAGACGAATCGATATCCACCTGACGGGGTACGGTAAATTGTCCGACGGCACTGGTGGTGATGGCCGTTTTTTCAACACCGGGGATCCCGCTGAGGGACGATTGCAGGCGCTGATAGAACAGGATCCGGCTCGCATCATCAGGATACTGGTTGGCATTGAGGTTAATCTGACCGGTGAGATAGCCCTGCGTCGCCACCCCGTAATCGGCACGGGTCGCCTGGTAAACCAGCAGCGCCAGCAGCGCACTGATGCATAAAATGGAACAGGACAATCCGACTTCAAACGTCACCAGAATACGGGAAACCCTGCCTGCCCCGCGACTTTGCGCGCCCCGCGTTCCATCACGCAAAACATCGTTGAAATTACCGTGGGTGATTTTCCACGCAGGCAATGCACTGGTAACGACAGCCGTCATGATGACCAGCACTAACGCATTGAGGATCATGACGTTATCGAGTGACAAATGCCACCAGAACGGAATTTTGTTCGGTACGAACGTCGGCAGTAATGTATTGGTGATCTCGAGTCCCCAGGCGGCGAGCAGAACGGCGATGATGCCCGAGAAGGCGCAAATAAATAAGCTTTCCCACATCATTTGCATGACCAGACGACCGGAAGGTGAGCCCAGAGCAACGCGGATAGCGATTTCTTTTGAACGCTCTGTGGTTCTTGCCAGCAATAAGTTGCCGACATTGCAACACGCCAGCACCAGCACAAAAGCCACGGCAAAAAGCATGACGATGAAGATCGGCATGGTCTCCTCACCCATGAAATTTTCCTGGAATGTCAGTACCTGCGCCGACAGCCCTTTATTGCTTTCAGGATACTCAGAGGCCAGCGACTGCATCACCTGAGCGAGGTCACCGTCAGCATCGGCGAGCGGAACACCGGGTTTCAGGCGCGCATAAACGGATACTTCCGGCGCACCTTTGCGGACCAGATACTGTGCAGGATCCAGCTTAGAAGGCAGCCAGAGATCATGAAAGAAAGGAAAGGCAAAATTGGCGGGCATAATGCCCACAATGCGCGTGTGTATCCCATTGATCAGGACATCTCTGCCAATGAGTTGCGCATCGGCAGCAAAGTAGTTTTGCCACATGCCATAGCTGATAACGGCAACCGGTGTCGCGCCAGGCTGGACATCTTCACTGTTCAGCACCCTGCCACGATAAGGCTGGATGCCAGTATAAGAAAACATCTCCGGCGTATTGCGGATCGCCATATAGGAAACCGCTTTGGTGCCGTCACTGATATCGGCACGTTCAGCATAAAAATAACCCACGTCATTGAGCGTGGTATTGCGGGCCTTAATTTCCTGGTAGTCCAGGAAGTTGACCCCGGAGTCACTCAGACTGACGCCGTTGACCGTCGGGTTTACTAACACCATGTTTTCCCCGTCCGGGTAAGGAAGCGGCGTAAACATGATGGTGTTAATAACTGAAAACATATAAAGCGTCAGTGCCAGACCGCAGGACATGATGAGCACGGTGATAAAGGTAAATGACGGGCTTTTGAGTAACAGGCGTAAGGCATATCGGATATCAAAAAGCATTTTATGCTTCCTTTATCAGGGTCAGTTCCCGTGCCACATGTCCGTCTCCGACGACCTGCCCGTCAGAAAGCACGATGCTGCGCTGCGCCCGCTCGGCTGAACGAGGATCATGGGTGACGATGCAGATCGTGGCGCCCTCCTGATGTAACTTATCGAGAATATTCAGCACCGCCTCGGCATTGTGGGAGTCCAGGTTACCGGTCGGTTCATCCGCCAGAATGATGGAGGGATTGCCCACGATAGCCCGTGCGACGGCCACGCGCTGCTGCTGTCCGCCGGAAAGCTGCGAGGGATAATGGCGTCCCCGGTGGGACATATTGACCTTGTCTAAGGCTTCCGCCACTCTCTGCTGCCGTTCAGTTTTAGAAATATCCTTGCGGTAAGTCAGTGGCAGGGAGACATTTTCCTCAATGGTCAAATCGCTGATGAGATTAAATGACTGAAAGATAAAGCCGATATCACGATTTCTCACCAGGGCACGCTGCTTTTTAGAAATATTTTCCACGTTGTGCCCGGCCAGCTGATAGGTCCCGGTAGAGGCCACATCGAGCAGGCCCAAAATCGAAAGCAGCGTTGATTTACCACAGCCTGAAGGCCCGGAAATCGCCACGTATTCCCCTTTGGAAATGCTGAGCGTGATCTTGCTCAGGGCGTGTGTCTCAATTTCATCGGTCAAAAAAATCTTATTCACGTCAGTGAGTTCTACCAGTGATTCCATCATTTTCATCTCCATCGCATTGTCCTGTAAGCTGGCGTCTTTTGCAGGTGAGCCGGCATTATTTAGTAATCTCAATTTGATCTGCCCCTTGCCAGGCGCTGCCGTCACTGAGAATAATTTTATCTCCCGCACGCAGTCCACTGGTCACCTGAATATAATCCGCAGATCCCTGACCAAAGTTGACCTTCATTTTGGTGGCAGAGCGTTCCTTTTCATCGAGCCGGTAAAGCATCGAAGGTAAATTATTCTGGGCAAACGGTGGCCGCTCAACGTACAGGGAATCATTAATTTTTGTCACTGCGATTAAACCATCAACGCTCAGGTCAGGACGGGCTTCCTGCGGCAGTGGTTGATTGAATGTCACATCCACTTTAACGGTGCCATTGGTCACCGCAGGATCCACCCGTGACAATACCCCGGTGAACTGGCTGCGTCCGGTGTTAATGGTAACCTGCTGCCCGACGGCAAGATCACGGGACTGTAATTCCGGCACTTTGAGTTCAGCATAAAGTTCCTTTTCTTTCGCCAGACGGGCAATACTGGTGCCGGTGGTGACCCGCTGGCCGACCTGGACTTTCACATCCTGCAAAATGCCTTCAATCGGTGAGGTAACATTCAGCGAATCGACTTCCTGCTGGCTCAGCAGCACCAAAGATTCCAGTTTGTTAAGGCGCATCGCACTGGCTTTGATATCAGCATCAATGCTCAGCTTGAGTGTTTTTAATCGTTTTTCCTCAAGCACAACTTGCTGACGATATTGTTCAGTATTAATACGGGTCGTTTCGTATTCCAGCATCGGCACTGCCGCAATATATTTCTTTTGCGCAGCAAGCCGCATCGTAGAGCTGAGTAACCGGCTTTTCGCATCCAATACCAAGGCTTCCTGACTCAGAATTTTATTTTGTAATTCTGCATTAGTGGCGTCAGTCTCAGCCCGGCGGGCATCCAGCTCGAGCCGGTTTTCCTGTAATTTTTGTTCCAGCGTCGGGTTACTCATTCTGACCAATAACTGGCCTTTATTCACCTTCATGCCAGGTTTGTAAATGACCTCTTCCACGCGGGCATCAACATTGGCCGCAACCCAATTGATATCACGCGGTAGCAGTACCCCGTTACCCCGCACTTCAACCGAGAAACTGCCATATTGAACCTGCCCGACCGCGATACTCCCGCGGGAGATCTGATAAGGCGAAAAACGGTAATTATAGATTGCCGCCAGCGTGGCTAAAAAGAGTGCGCCCGCAACAATAAATTTGCGGTATCGCTTCAGTATGAATTTATTCCCGGGTTGCGGGATTGATATGTCCATAATAATACCTTTTCTGATAACTCCTTACCGATGAGCACAAATCGTGCCAACCTTTAAAATTTAATTAACCAACTGATTTTTATGTGTTTTTTAAAAAGTCGCCAATTACACCTTTTCCCTTAATCATTTTCTATCTCATTAATGGAACGAAAATCGGGACGGCATGCCCTGATTACCCTCTTTTGCCTGCGAAACCCCACGCATATCATGCATTCCCAATATTGGGATATTA
>NZ_JBFUHK010000035.1:0-44358 GCF_056402435.1 Rahnella sp. P4_A8
GGCTATTGTATGGCCGTGCAGCAGAACCGGATAACGGTTCAAAACTCAGCGCGCCAATCAACATTCCCGGGCGAAGCGCCAGCGGGAGCTTACCTGAATTATAAAACTCGAGAACAATACGCCCCTGCCAGCCCGGATCAATGCGGTGTGCGGTCACGTGCACCATCAGCCCGAGACGCGCCAGTGAAGAGCGTCCGTCCAGCCAGCCCACCAGATCGTCAGGAATGGTGACAGACTCAAAGGTCACCGCCAGTGCCAGTTCGCCCGGATGCAGGAAGAACGCCTCGCCTTCCGGCAACACAATCTCATCACTCATCACTTTATCGAGTGCAGCGCTGACTTCGTCTTTAGGGCCACTCAGATCGATATAACCCGCATTGTGCCCGAGGAAAACGCGAAATCCGTTACCCAGACGCACATCTACCGTTGCACCATTAATCCGTTCGACCGGAGGACGGGGTGAAATACCTAATTTGCCGCTGTCCAGCCAGGCCTCTATATCTCGGTCGCAAAGTCTCATCGTATCTCCGGTATGGTTTTAACGGATTGTTCCGCGATTAATTGAAGAACTGGCTGATTTTAGCCTTGAGGATATCAATCGCAATCCGGTTTTTGCCGCCGCGCGGCACAATGATGTCTGCGTATTGTTTTGAAGGCTCGATAAATTGCAGGAACATTGGACGAACCGTTTTCTGATACTGCGCCATCACAGAATCCATCGAACGACCACGTTCATTGACGTCACGCTTCATACGGCGCATCAGACAGATATCCAGCGGAGTATCGACGAAAATGGAGAAATTCATTTCGTCACGCAAACGTGCATCGGTCAGGAGCAGGATCCCTTCCAGGATAATCACTTTCTTCGGTTTAAGGGTCACCGTCTCAGGCAGACGGGTATGCTCAATGAAACTGTAGCTTGGCAATTCAATCGCCTGACCAGACTTCATTGCCTGTAAATGCTGGAACAGCAAATTGTGGTCCATCGCACTGGGATGGTCGTAGTTGGTTTTGACCCGCTCTTCCATGGTCATGTGACTTTGGTCTTTATAGTAGCAATCTTCCGGGATCACCCCGATATGCTCATCACCGACCTGATCACGAAGTTCACGGTATAACGTACTGGCGATGAGGCTTTTTCCCGAAGCAGATGCGCCAGCGATACCCACGATGACACACTGATGGAATTTGTCAGACATAAAATTAAAGACCTGATTTGGAAGTTGGAAGGCAAGCACAGATATATGCTTTGAACGCGCCAATTATAAGTACAACACACTGCCCGATGCCAGCGTTAAGGCTGTGTAATCGCTGACATCAGGTAATAATTCACAGAGTTGGGGGATTAAACGGCTCTGAAGGCAATTTCTGTCGGGATGGCATCGCCTTTCCAGAACAGTTGTGACGCAATTTTTGCCGCCAGCTCACGGTAAATTGCCGTGAATTCACTTTCAGGATTGGAAACAACTGTTGGCTCACCACGATCTAAATCTTCACGCAACGAAATATGCAGCGGCAATTGCGCCAGTAAATCACAGCGGTATTTCTCAGCCAGACGTTGTGCGCCACCGGTACCGAAAATCGGTTCGTGATGCCCGCAGTTGCTGCACACATGCATACTCATGTTCTCTACAATCCCCAGAACCGGCACATGCACTTTTTCAAACATCACGATGCCTTTCATTGCATCGAGCAGCGCAATATCCTGCGGCGTCGTGACCACTAAGGCGGCGGTAACCGGGATGTTTTGCGACAGCGTCAGCTGAATATCACCCGTACCCGGCGGCAAATCGATGACCAGATAATCCAGATCAGGCCACAGCGTATCCTGAAGCATCTGCATCAGCGCTTTACTGGCCATCGGCCCGCGCCACACCATGGCATTTTCATCCGTCACCAGATAGCCAATCGAGTTGGTCGCCAGGCCGTGTGCCATAATCGGCGACATGTGCACGCCGTCCGGCGAGGTCGGGCGTTCTTCCTCAGTGCCCAGCATATTCGGTACTGACGGGCCGTAAATATCGGCGTCCAGAATACCGACTTTGGCACCTTCTGCTGCCAGCGCCAGCGCCAGGTTCACCGCCGTGGTCGATTTCCCTACCCCGCCTTTACCCGAACTGACCGCCAGAATATTGCGCACACCTTTGATACCCGGCTGATCGTTTGCCCGTTTGATGGTGGCAATATCGTGGCGCAGATTCCACTGAATGGCCGAAGCACCGGTCACCCGCAACAATTCGCTGCTGGTTTGTTCTTTTAATACATCAAAACCACTGTTCCAGGCGAACGGCAGGGTCAGATCAATATGTAAAACGTCATCCATTAACACGCAGTGATGCAACGCTTTCATCGCGGGCAAATCTTTTTGCAGTGTGGAATGGCGGAAGGTGGCCAGTACGCCGGTCACGAGTGCGCGCAGCCCTGCGGGTGTGGTCTGCTGTGGGGATTGAGATGTCATCCCGGCTCCTTGAAAGGGGGTTATCAGACTATTTATCTATCCATAAGCATAACAGAACACACGTAAGGAGATCCCCCGTTTGTTTACGCGGGGCGGCGCTTTCGGTTAACATCAATGCCCCTGATTTCAACTACAGAAAGCAAGCTCTTACTATGGCTCAAGTCGCGAAAAAAATTTTGGTAACCTGTGCACTTCCGTACGCCAACGGATCCATCCATCTCGGTCACATGCTCGAGCACATCCAGGCTGACGTCTGGGTCCGTTACCAGCGAATGCGCGGCAATGAAGTGCATTTCATCTGTGCGGACGATGCACACGGCACCCCGATCATGCTGAAAGCGCAGCAGCTCGGTATCAGGCCGGAAGAGATGATTGCCGAAATGAGCCAGGAGCATCAGAAAGATTTCGCCGGCTTCGGCATCAGCTACGACAACTATCACTCCACGCACAGCGACGAAAACCGTGAGCTGTCTGCGCTGATTTATGGTCGTCTGAAAGAAAACGGTTTTATCAAAAACCGCACCATTTCGCAGTTGTACGATCCTGAGAAAGGCATGTTCCTGCCAGACCGTTTCGTTAAAGGCACCTGCCCGAAATGTAAATCACCGGATCAGTACGGCGATAACTGTGAAGTGTGTGGCGCAACCTACAGCCCGACGGAACTGATTGACCCGAAATCTGTGGTCTCCGGTGCGACGCCGGTGTTGCGTGATTCCGAGCACTACTTCTTTGACTTACCTGAATTCAGCGCGATGTTGCAGGCGTGGACCCGTTCGGGCGCGTTGCAGGAACAAGTGGCAAACAAAATGCAGGAGTGGTTCGAGCATGGTCTGCAACAGTGGGATATCTCACGCGATGCGCCATACTTCGGCTTTGAAATTCCTGATGCGCCGGGCAAATATTTCTACGTCTGGCTGGACGCGCCAATCGGCTACATGGGTTCATTCAAAAACCTGTGCGACCGCCGCAGTGACCTGAATTTTGACGAGTTCTGGAAAAAAGATTCCACCACCGAGCTGTATCACTTTATCGGTAAAGACATCGTTTATTTCCACAGCCTGTTCTGGCCTGCCATGCTGGAAGGCAGCGGTTTCCGCAAGCCGACCAACCTGTTTGTGCACGGTTATGTCACCGTCAACGGCGCAAAAATGTCCAAGTCGCGTGGCACGTTTATCAAAGCCAGCACTTATCTGAACCATCTGGATGCGGACTGCCTGCGTTATTACTACACCGCGAAACTGTCTTCACGCATCGACGATATCGACCTGAATCTGGAAGATTTCGTGCAGCGCGTTAACGCTGATATCGTGAACAAAGTGGTTAACCTGGCCTCACGTAATGCCGGTTTCATCGCCAAACGTTTTGACGGCAAACTGGCTGACACGCTGGCCGATGAAACGCTGTACAAAACCTTCACCGATGCCGCTGAAAGCATTGCTCAGGCGTATGACAGCCGTGAATCAGGCCGTGCAATCCGCGAAATCATGGCGCTGGCTGACCTGGCAAACCGTTATGTCGATGAACAGGCGCCGTGGGTTGTCGCAAAACAGGAAGGCCGTGATGCCGACCTGCAGGCCATCTGCTCAATGGGCATCAACCTGTTCCGCGTACTGATGACCTATCTGAAGCCGGTTCTGCCTTCACTGTCAGAGCGCACAGAAGCCTTCCTGAATACCACACTGGACTGGGACGCGATTGCCCAACCATTGTTGTCGCATCAGGTAAATCCGTTCAAAGCGCTGTTTAACCGTATCGAACTGGATAAAGTCACCGCGATGGTTGATGCCTCGAAAGAAGACATCGCAGCCGCCAAAGTACCGGCAACCGGTCCGCTGGCCGATGACCCGATTCAGGAAACCATCACGTTTGATGATTTCGCCAAAGTGGATATGCGTATTGCCCTGATCAAGAGCGCTGATTTTGTGGAAGGTTCAGACAAACTGCTTCGTTTGCAACTGGATCTGGGCGGTGAAACCCGTCAGATTTTCTCCGGTATCCGCTCTGCGTATCCTGATCCGAAAGCACTGGAAGGCCGTCTGACCATCATGGTCGCTAACCTCGCACCGCGTAAAATGCGCTTCGGCATCTCTGAAGGGATGGTGATGGCGGCGGGCCCAGGCGGAAAAGACATCTTCCTGCTCAGCCCGGATTCCGGCGCACAGCCGGGTATGCAGGTGAAGTAAGAAAGCTTTGAGTGACGAAAAAGCCCGATAATTTCATCGGGTTTTTTTATACCTGAATAAAGTCAATACCCTATAGCTTACGGGTGCCAGGAAGGCGGCAAGTGAGAAAGTCCCCGGTCACTTACATCAGTAAGTGACCGGGGCGCATGAGCGCAGCCAACGCATCTGGCGCACGAAAGATGACGGGTATTTCATTTAGGCCAGTTCGGCCAAATAGCTTTCGGATACTCTCTGTCGATATCCGATTTCGCCAGCCCGATATCTTTCAATTGATCAGCACTCAGCGAATGCAAAATCTTGCGGCTGACGCGGCGCTCATTCCAGCCATGCACTATAGCAAACAACTGTTTTATCCATCCGCTCTTTTTTTGCGGCATCTGTACTGCCCTATCCGCCCCCAAGATATCAGCACAAACGCGTGTCTCACATCCGGCAAACTGCCGTTCTTCAATGATATTTTTCATATTCTGCTCCCGTTGACGACCTGACATCAGGATCTTACAAACAGTAAAAACATTACAGATTCAGTTTTTTTATATTTCGACCATACAGATCTGGATCTGATGACAGATTCAGCGTTAGATTGTGTCCATCTGTACTGCTTTCTTTGCGCAGGCGTTGAGGAAAAGATAATGAATCGTTACGAAAATCTGGCAAATGTCTTGAGTGACCGTATTGAGCAGGGGCTGTATCCGGCGGGTATCCGGCTGCCTTCGGTGCGGGTGTTAAGCAGTGAACATGGCGTCAGCGTCAGCACGGTTCAGCAGGCCTACCGCGTGCTGGAAGAAAAACAGCTGGTGGAGGCACGACCAAAATCAGGCTACTTTGTCAAAGATGCACGCTTGCAGGCAGCGCTTCCGGCGGTTTGCCGCCCGACACAACGTCCGGTGGATATTTCCCAGTGGGATCAGGTACTCGAACTGATTACTTCCCCGCACCGTCCCGGCGTGGTGCAGCTCGGGCGGGGCTCGCCGGATGTTACGGCTGCCACGCTCAGGCCCCTCAGCCGCCTGATGGGGCGCGCCGGCCAGCATCAGAATCTCAACGCGTTTCATTACGACAGCATTTACGGCTCGGAAGAATTACGCGAACAGATCGCCCGTCTGATGATTGACAGCGGCAGCCATATGGATGCCAGCAATATTCTGATCACCACCGGTTGTCATGAAGCGCTGTCTATCGCCATCCGTTCGGTCTGCGAACACGGCGATATCGTGGCGGTGGATTCGCCGAGTTTTCACGGGGCGATGCAAACCCTGAAAGGTTTTGGCATGAAAGCGCTGGAAATCCCGACCGATCCGGTGACCGGGATCAGTCTGGAAGCGCTGGAAATGGCACTGGAACAGTGGCCGGTCAAAGCCATACAACTGACGCCCAACTGCAATAATCCGCTCGGTTACAACATGCCTGATGACCGTAAGAAAAGCCTGCTGCGTCTGGCGCAACGCTACGATATCGCCATTATCGAAGACGATGTTTATGGTGAACTGGCGTATCAGTATCCGCGCCCTGCCACCATTACCTCTTTCGATGAAGATGGCCGCGTATTGCTGTGCAGTTCGTTTTCCAAAACGCTGGCGCCCGGTTTACGCGTCGGCTGGATCGCGCCGGGTCGCTATCACGACCGTGCGCTGCACATGAAATACATCACCACCGGCGCCTCGGCTACGCTGCCACAAATCGCTATCGCGGATTTCATCAAACAGGGGCATTATCTGCAGCACATGCGCCGGATACGTAACCAGTACCAGCGCAATCTGTGCACCATGACTGACTGGGTGATGAAATATTTTCCGTGCGGCTCCCGGGTTAGCCGCCCTCAGGGCGGTTTTTTGCTGTGGATCGAACTTGATGAACGCGTGGATACGCAGCGGCTGAACCGGCTGCTCGAAGAGCATTTAGTGCAAATTGCCATCGGTTCGATATTCTCTGCTTCTGGCAAATACCGCAATTGCCTGCGCATCAATTATGCACAGCCCCTGACAGCAAAAACTGAACGCGCCATCCAGCAGGTGGGCCTGACGATTTCTCAGATGCTGGAAAACTGCTAAACGTCCATCCGGAGACACTTTTACCGTGCAGATAGAACCGTTACCGCCACTGAACACGCTGGTGGCTTTTGAATGCGTGGCGCGTTATTGCAGTTTTTCCCGGGCAGCCGACGAGCTGAATCTTACCCAAAGCGCCATCAGCCGCCAGATCATTCAACTGGAGGAAATGCTCGGTTGTAAGCTTTTCCAGCGCGCCCAGCGTAAAACGACCCTGACGCCGCGCGGTGAAACCTATGCGCAACAAGTGCGTAAATTACTGGGCGATATTTCGCAATCCACGGCGGAAGTCATGGGCTGGAACGGTTTGCCGCAGGTCACGCTGGCCTGCACCAGCGCCATGAGCGGCCTGTGGCTTTCGTCGCGTCTTTCCTCGTTGCGCCAGTTGCTGCCCGACCTGCAAATCCGCATGAAGATTTCCGACAGCTTTTCAGATCTCAAGTCATCAGAATTTGATCTGGCTATCTTCTATCTGCGCGAGCCACCGCCCGGTTATCACGTACAGGCGCTGTTTGACGAAGTCTGTTATCCGATGTGCTCGCCGTCATTCCTCAGCCGTATGCCACCTGACGCCAGCGCCGCCGATTTACTTGAACAGACATTGCTTATTCAGGATGACCCGCAACGCGAATGGACCGGCTGGCGCGACTGGTTTGCGTCGCAGGACGTCAGCTTCGTCACGCCGCGCAGAACATGGCGGGCCAACAACTATCCGTTTCTGGTGCAGTCGGCGGTGCTGGGAGATGGGATTTTGCTGGGCTGGGAAGGACTGGTGCAGGATTACATCAATAACGGCCAACTGGTCGCCGCACATCCCGGCAAACTGGCTGCCGCCGGAAAATGCTACATGCTGACGCCGCAGGACCGGTTCCTCAAACCTGTGGTGCATAAAGTCATTAACTGGTTAAAACAGCCGTAAAGTGAATGAATTTGCCAGGCCGGATATCCGGTCTGGCAATGAATATTCAGCAGGATTGACGAGATCATGTTCACAGTGATTTATGAAAAATAATAATAATCCGACGTCATAATAAAATATTATGAATTGACATCGGCTGGCGGTATTTTGTTTTTTTCCAGATATCTGCGTTTTCTCGCAGAATTCATACCAATTAATGTGAATAACAGCCAGCATGACTGCGAAATACAGGATGCAAGGTTGAAATCATGACTTAACGAATACAGGCCAAACACGCCGCCGATTATATTAAGATAGGCGTAACTGTTAGCATCAACCGCTAGCCTGCGCATTTGAACCAGCGCATAAGCCAGAAGATAGCAAAACACGCCAATTAAACCGACAACCGTATGCAGTTCCACCGGTCACTTCCCTTTCCAGACGTTGATAGCTGAGAAAAATAAAGCTTTTCAGGGTGTTCTGCCGCGCATTTTTCGCATACCCTCATGATAAATTCTCATGCAAGTTCAACAGGGGGTTTTGATATAAATCATCAAGGCAATCCATTGCGCCAATTTAGAAACACCCGGGGTATTTCGCCTGCACCTATAAAATTCCAGCACGTACTATGGAGATAATTAATGAAAGATAATAATTCCCCTTTGACGAAATTAATGCAGGATGCACAACTTAGCCGTCGCGGCTTTATTACCAGCGTTTCCGCTGTGGGTATTACCAGTGCTATGGGCTTTTCACCGTTCTCTGCTTTTGCTGCTGAGCCGAAAAAAGGCGGCATATTAAAACTGGGTATGTCAGGGGGAAATACCAGTGATACGCTGGACCCAACATTATTCAGCGACTGGGTGCCATTAAATCAGGCATATATGCTGATGAACGGCCTGATTGAAATTGATGAAAATAACAAAGCCACGCCTGAATTGTTCTCCGCCTGGGAAGCCAAACCCGGTGCCACCGAGTGGGTGTTTACCGTTCGTGATGGCGTCACCTTCCATAATGGTAAAAACCTGGATGCAGATGACATTCTTTATTCCATCAACCTGCATCGCGGCGACAAATCCAAAAGCGCCATCAAAACTCAACTGGCCCCGATTACCGGTCTGACCAAACAGGGCGACAACCAGATCCTGATCACGCTTGAAAGTGGCAACGCCGACCTGCCGTATCTGCTGGCGGATTACCATCTGGTGGTGGTACCCAACGGCTTTACCGACTGGTCGCATCCGATCGGTACCGGCGGTTTTATCTTTGATCAGTACGAACCGGGCGTGCGATCGCTGTTCAAACGCAACCCGAACTACTGGAAGCCGGATCGCGCCTTTGTTGATGCCGTGGAAGTGCTGGTCATCAACGACCCGACCGCCCGCACCAATGCCCTGATTTCCGGCCAGGTTCACGCGATTAACCGTGTCGATTTCAAAACCGTCGATTTCCTTAAACGCAGCCCGGCACTGAACATTGTGCGTTCATCCGGCGGTCAGCATTTCACCTTCCTGATGGATTGCAGCGTCGCACCGTACAACAACAACGATGTGCGCATGGCAATTAAACACGGCATCGACCGTCAGAAAATCCTCGATACCGTGCTGCGCGGCTACGGTTCGCTGGGCAACGACCATCCGATCCCGAAGACAGACCGCTTCTTCAATCACAGCCTGGAACAGCGCGTTTACGATCCGGACAAATCGAAGTTCTACCTGAAAAAAGCCGGTCTGACGGATCTCAACATCGAACTGTCCTCCTCTGACGCCGCTTTTGCCGGTGCGCTCGACGCCGCCGCCCTGTTCCAGGGGCAAGCACAAAAAGGCGGCATTCAGGTCAACATCAAACGCCAGCCCGCCGACAGCTACTGGGACGATGTATGGATGAAAGCCCCGTTCAGCATGGGTTACTGGGGCGGACGTCCGACGGCTGACCAGATGTTCTCCACCGCGTATCAGTCGACTGCCAAATGGAACGACACCCACTGGAAAGATGAGAAGTTTGATGCCCTGCTGTTGCAGGCCCGTTCCCTGCTTGATGAAGGCAAACGCGCTGAAATCTATGGTGAACTGCAAAGTATCGTGCGCGACGACGGCGGTGCAATGATCCCGCTGTTTGGCGATTATCTTGATGCAGCCAGCAAAAAAGTCGGCGGTATCAGGCCACATCCGATGTTCAACTTCATGGGTGGTCGTCTGGCCGAGCGCGTCTGGCTGGAGGCATGATGAAAAAACGGATTTTACAGCGGATCCTGTTAGGCATTATCACGCTGTGGCTGGTTTCTGTGCTGATTTTTATCGGCACGGAAATGCTGCCCGGCGACGTCGCGACGGCCATTTTAGGCCAGAGCGCCACGCCTGAAACCGTTGCCGCGTTGCGCCTGCAACTCGGGCTGGATGAACCGTCTGTGCTGCGCTATCTGCACTGGCTGGCGGGTATTATGCACGGCGACTTAGGGCATTCGCTGGCGAACGGTCGCGCCATCAGCGACGAACTGCTGCCACGTCTGGCGAACACGCTGTTCCTCGCCGGATACGCTGCGGTGATCGCTATTCCGCTGGCTGTCGGTTTGGGGATCGCATCAGCCATCTGGCGCGGTTCCGTTTTTGACCGGCTGGCAAATACCCTGACGCTCATCAGCATTTCGGTGCCGGAGTTTTTTGTCGGCTACATTCTGGTGATCGCCTTCGCCATTCGTCTGACCTGGTTCCCGAGTCTGGCAATGGTCGACAGCAGTTCGTCGTTCATCGACCGGCTTTACGTCTGCACCCTGCCGATGCTCACCCTGACGCTGGTGGTGCTGGCACACATGCTGCGCATGACGCGCGCCTCAGTCACTGCGGTGATGGCCAGCCCATATATCGAAAGCGCGGTGCTTAAAGGCATTCCGCGCTGGCGTATCGTGGTCGCGCACGCGCTGCCAAACGCCCTTGCACCGATCATCAACGTGGTGGCATTCAATCTGGCCTATCTGGTGGTCGGTGTGATCCTGGTGGAAGTGGTGTTTGTCTATCCGGGTATCGGGCAATACATGGTGGATGCGGTAACCAAGCGCGACCTGCCGGTGGTTCAGGCCTGTGGCCTGCTGTTTGGCGGCACTTACATTTTCCTCAACACCACCGCCGACTTACTGGCGATCTGGTGCAATCCACGCCTGCGCCATGCGCGCTAAAAGGGGGACACATGAACCGATATTTCATTAACATCCCGCTGTCGGCCTGGATAGGGATTGTGATTATTGCGGTGAACCTGCTGGCGGCTATTTTTGCGCCATGGCTCGCCCCGCACAGCGAAACCGAACAGGTCGGCGACATCTGGCTGCTGCCTTCTGCCGCCACGCCGTTTGGCACTGACAGTCTCGGGCGCGACATGCTTTCCCGCATTCTGTTTGGCGCACGCACCACCATTGCCATCGCGCTGACCATCACTTTCAGTTCTTTTATCATCGGCATTATCACCGGCTTTACGGCGGCAATTTACGGAAAATGGGTGGATGTGGTGCTGTCACGTATCGTCGATACCGTGATGTCGATTCCGGTGCTGATTTTCGCGCTGATCGTATTGTCGGTGATGGGCACGTCCATTCCCGTACTGGTGCTGACCATCGCCCTGCTCGACGCCACCCGCGTGTTCCGTCTGGCACGGCTGGTGGCGCAGGCGATTGTTTGTCAGGAATACGTCGAAGCTGCGCGTCTTCGTGGCGAAGGGTTGCGCTGGGTGCTGTTCAAAGAAATTCTGCCCAACGCCCTGCCGCCGCTGCTGGCGGAATTCGGGATGCGCTTCTGCTTTACCTTCCTGTTTATTGCGGGCTTAAGTTTCTTAGGTCTGGGCATTCAGCCGCCATATGCCGACTGGGGCAGCATGGTGCGCGACAACGCGCAGGCGATTAACTTTGGTCAGTTCGCGCCGTTGTATCCGGCAGCGGCGATTGCCCTGCTGACGATTGGGGTCAATCTGGTGGTCGACTGGCTGCTGGCGCGGAATAGTCTGCCGCACGGAGATGAAGCATGACACGCACAATTTTAGAAATGCGCGGGCTGCGCATCGAAACCCTCGACGGTTCGCCGCTGGTGCAGGATATTTCCCTGAAACTGGCGGCGGGTGAAGTGCTCGGTCTGATTGGTGAATCCGGTGCGGGCAAGTCTACCATCGGGCTGGCAGCGTTAGGCTACGCGCGTCAGGGCTGCCGCATTGCCGGTGGCGAAGTTTTCCTGGATGGCACCGATATCGTTTCGCAGCCTTCCAGCGTAAAGCGCGAATGGCGCGGCAGGCGCGTGGCGTATGTGGCGCAAAGCGCGGCGGCGTCATTTAATCCGGCGCTGACCATCGAAAAACAGGTCTGCGAAGGCCCGATCCGCCACGGTCTGATGAACAAAGAAGAAAGCCGCCAGTGGGCAATTTCACTGTTCCGCTCGCTGGATTTGCCGGATCCGGAAAACATCGGCAAACGCTATCCGCATCAGCTTTCCGGCGGCCAGCTTCAGCGCGCAATGGCTGCGATGGCGATGTCCTGTAAACCTGATTTGCTGATCATGGATGAACCGACCACCGCGCTGGACGTCACCACGCAAATTGAAGTGCTGGTGATGCTGCGCAAACTGGTGCGTGAATTCAACACCGCCGCGCTGTATATCACCCACGATCTGGCCGTTGTCGCACAACTTGCCGACCGCATTATGGTGCTACGCCACGGCAAAGAGGTGGAAACCGGCAGTACGCAAACCATTCTGGAAAACCCGCAGCAGGAATATACGCGGCGTCTGGTGGCAGAGCGTGAACACGCACTAACACCGCTGGCCGATGGTCATGAATCTGCCGGTCAGCCGCTGCTGACCCTGCGAAAACTGAGCACCGGCTACAATGGTAAACGGGTGGTACACGACGTCAGCCTGCAACTGCCGCGTGGCAAAACGCTGGCGATTATTGGCGAATCCGGCAGCGGCAAAAGTACGCTGGCACGGGCGCTGGTCGGATTGCTACCCGACACCGAAGGCACGGTGGATTTCGACGGCATTGCGCTTTCGCATAATTTTCACCAGCGCAATAAAGAAACGCTGCGCCGTATGCAGATGATTTATCAGTTGCCTGACGTGGCGCTGAATCCGCGTCAGACGCTGCTGGATATCATTGGCCGTCCTCTGACCTTCTACTTTGGGATGAACAAAAAACAGGTGCGCGAGCGCGTGGAAGAGTTACTCCGCCTGACTGAACTGCCGCTTAAACTGATCGACCGTCGTCCCGGCGAGCTTTCCGGCGGGCAGAAGCAGCGCGTCTGTATCGCCCGCGCACTGGCCGCACAGCCGGAACTGATTATCTGCGATGAAGCCACGTCGGCGCTCGATCCGCTGGTAGCGGAAGAAGTGTTGAATCTGCTGCGCCGCTTACAGCAACAGCTCGGGCTGTCGTATCTGTTTATCACGCATGATCTGGGCACGGTAAAACGGATCGCCCATCAGGTGGCGGTGATGTATCAGGGTCAGGTGGTCGCCAGCGGCGATACCGACGTGGTCTTCAGCGCGCCAATGCACAGCTACACTGAAAAACTGCTGACCTCCGTACCGGAAATGCGCACCAGCTGGCTGGACGAGGTTCTCGCCCTGCGCGGCACGGCGCTTCCTGCGGCAGCCATTTCTTCGACAGGAGTCTTATGAGCACCAAACGCATCGTGACTGAATTCCCTCACGCCGTCACCGTGACTGAACATCTGTGGATCCCGCTGAGTGACGGCACACGTCTCGCTGCCCGCCTGTGGCTGCCGGATGACGCTGAACACCAGCCGGTTCCGGCCATTCTCGAATACATTCCTTACCGCAAACGCGACGGCACCCGCACCCGCGACGAACCGATGCACGGCTTTTTCGCCGGAAACGGCTACGCAGTCGTACGTGTGGATATGCGCGGCAGCGGCGAATCCGACGGACTGCTGGCGGATGAATATCTGTTGCAGGAACAGGACGATGCGCTGGAAGTCATTGAGTGGATCACCGAACAACGCTGGTGCAGCGGCAACGTCGGCATGATGGGGAAATCCTGGGGCGGCTTTAACAGCCTGCAGGTCGCCGCCCGCCGCCCTGCCGCCCTGAAAGCCATCATCACCGTGTGTTCAACTGACGACCGTTACCGCGACGATATTCACTACAAAGGCGGCTGCCTGCTTAATGACAATCTCTGGTGGGGCGGCATCATGCTGGCGTACCAGAGCCGACCTTCCGACCCCGCACTGGTCGGTGAAAGGTGGTACAAAGACTGGCTGAACCGTCTGGAAAACATGCCATTCTTCCCGGCATTGTGGATGGAACATCCGCTGCGCGACGCATACTGGCAGCATGGTTCGGTGTGCGAAGACTGGTCCGCCATTCAGTGTCCGGTGATGGCCATCGGCGGCTGGGCGGATGCCTACAGCAATGCAGTGTTCCGCCTGATGGACAATCTGAAAGTGCCACGCCGCGCCATTCTCGGTCCGTGGGCGCATATCTATCCGCAGGACGGCACACCGGAACCGGCGATCGGTTTCCTGCAGGAAGCCGTGCGCTGGTGGGATCACTGGCTGAAAGGCGAAGACAACGGCGCGATGGCAGGCCCGATGATCCAGACCTGGTTGCAGGACAGCCAGCCGCCCTCGGCGATGCGTCCGGTCAGCCGTGGTGAATGGGTGGGATTTGATCGCGGCACCGCCAGCAATATCAATCACATCCCGCGCTGGCTCACACGAGGCCAGCTCAATACTCAGCCGGACGTTGACGCAGGCGTTATCAATATCTGTTCACCGCAGAATCACGGTCTGATGGCCGGTGAATGGATGGGGGCCGGTGTGCCCGGCGAAATGCCACCGGATCAGCGTGTCGATGACGGCATGGCAGAAATCTTTGATGGCGAACCGCTGGCCGAGCCGCTGACCATTTTTGGCTTCCCGGAATTTAGCGTCGAACTGAGCAGCGATAAACCGGCTGCGATGTTGTACGTCCGGCTTTCTGACGTTGCACCGGACGGTTCGGTAAACCGTGTCACGCACGGCTGGCTGAATCTGTCGCATCTGCACGGCCATGATCAATCTGTGCCGCTTATCCCCGGTCAGAAAGTCAAAGTTCCGGTACAACTGGATGGTATCGCGCACCGCTTTGCCACCGGTCACCGGATGCGACTCTCGCTGGCGACCACCTTCTGGCCGATGATCTGGCCGATGGCGGAGGTCGCCACGTTGACGCTGGATTTGCACAGTGCGCAGCTCAGCCTGCCGGTGTGCGAACAGCCGGTATCCATCGACGGCCCGATTGCTGAGCCACAAAGCGCGCCTCTGACACCGCAAACTGTGCTATCGCCGGGGCGCGTGGATCGCAACATCACTTACGATTTCCTCACCGACAGCTGGACCAGCGTGACCAACGGCGTGGGTGGCGTTTTCGGTGAAGGCGTTTACCGCTTCGATGATATCGACACGACGGTCGATCACAATCTGCGGCGCGAGCTGACGGTCAGTAACAGTGATCCGTTATCCGCGCGCTATCTGCTGACGCAGACTATGAAGATGGGACGTGAAGGCTGGTGGATGGAAGCAGAAATCACCCTCGAACTACGCAGCGACCTGACGCACTTTATCGTCAGCGGCGATATGGTGGTCAGCCTGAACGGCGAAGAGGAATTCACGAAATACTGGCACGAGAGGATTGCGCGGTAATGTTTTTTTGCTCCCATAAGCCGTGATTTTGCCTTGCTCCTCCCCCTGCGAAGGGGGAGGCCGGGAGGGGGTTTTAAGGGCTGACACCTCGTTTAAGTAAACTTCAACTTATTGATTTAACTTTAATACCCCACCCCAACCCCCCCTTCGCAGGGGAGGGAGTCGACCGAATTCTCGATCAAGATTCAGGAATAATCGCCTTTATATCCCGGCTTTCCAGCACCCGCCCGTCCTGCGCATGGATTTCCAGCTTACGCAGCGGCTGGCGATTTTCGATATCTACCAGTTGCGTGCAGGCTTCGCCGGCTTCAAACAGATATTCACTTCCCCACTGCCCCAGCGCAACCAGCACCGGTTGCAGCGCCAGTCCTTTTTCCGTCAGCACGTAATCCTGATACGCCGAACCATCTGCCGCCGGTTCAATCTTCATAATGCCTTCGGCAACCAGCGCTTTCAGGCGGGAGCTGAGAATGTTCTTCGCCGCCCCCAGACTGCGCTGAAATTCACTGAATCGTGAGAGGCCGTACATCGCATCGCGGACAATCAGCAACGTCCACCAGTCACCGATGAGATCCAGCGCGCGGCCAGCCGGACAAGGCGTGTTTTCCAGACGGGTTCGTTTCATGGCACTTCCTGCTCAATGCGGTTTAAAAAATCTGGTTGCATTATAAAACCACCAGTGCTAAAAATCACCTGGTTTTATTATTAAACCACCCTATCCAACACCGAGGTTCTACTATGTCAGATACAATTCGCACTCAGTCCGTGGCCTTAATCACCGGCGCATCAAGCGGCATCGGGGCCACTTACGCCGACCGTCTGGCGAAACGCGGTTATGATTTAGTGCTGGTTGCCCGTGATGCAACGCGCCTGAAAGCACTGGCTGAACGCCTGCAGGATGAAACCGGCGTAAAAATCACCGTGTTACCCGCAGACTTAACCCGCAGCGAAGATCTGGCACGCGTTGAGGATTTTATCCGTGCAACACCGCAGATTTCCCTGCTGATCAATAACGCCGGGGCTTCGCTGAAAGCCGGTTTTGAAAACAGCGATGCCGACGCCATCGGGAATCTGATCACCCTGAACGTCACCTCGGTGGCGCGTCTTTCACGCGTCGCTTTCGACGGTCTGATCAAGCATAAAGACGGGGCGATTATTAATATCGCGTCCGTGATGGCGCTGACGCCAGAGTTGCAATCTGCGGTGTATTCCGCCACCAAAGCCTTTGTGCTGACTTTCAGCCAGACGCTGCAATTTGAAATGGCCGAGCGCGGTCTGTACGTTCAGGCCGTATTACCTGCCGCAACGCGTACAGAAATCTGGGAACGTTCGGGCAAAAATATCGATGAAGTGCCGGGTGTAATGGAAGTGGGTGAACTGGTGGATGCCGCCTTGCTGGGCTTTGACCGCAAAGAAAAAATCACCATTCCGCCATTGCAGGACGAAAAACAGTGGGATGAATTTGATGCCCTGCGCAGTGCAATGGTACCGAACTTCCTGCAGGCTCACGCCGCACCGCGTTACAAGGCCTGACAGTGACACATTGACCAGTAACATAAATTTACTGGTCAATGTTGATTCGCTTTGCAAATATGTTAATTCGATAACTTTGTGAAGTGAATACGATGACTGAATATGTAATTGCTGCACCCGAAGTTCCGTCTCTCGCCGTCGAAGGCCAGAGCGCCCGCTTTCCGTTGCGCCGCGTGTATTGTGTTGGCCGTAACTATTCCGAGCACGCCCGTGAGATGGGTCATGATCCTGACCGCGAACCGCCTTTCTTTTTTGGCAAACCGGCTGATGCCGTGGTTCCCGCCAGCGGCAATGTGCCGTACCCGACGCTGACCGACGATCTGCATTATGAAGTAGAACTGGTCGTTGCGATTGCCAGAGGCGGTAAAGATATTGCCGCTGAAGACGCACTGTCACACGTCTGGGGTTATACCGTGGGCGTAGATTTAACCCGTCGTGATATTCAGGCGCAGGCCAAGAAACTGGGACGTCCGTGGGATTTCGCCAAAGGGTTTGATGATTCCGCACCGGCGAATCCGCTGCAACCCGTGAGTCAGACAGGTCATCCGGCTGCCGGTAAAATCTGGCTCGATGTGAACGGTGAAAAACGTCAGCGCGGTGATTTGAGCGACCAGATCTGGCAGGTAGCGGACGTCATCAGCTATCTCTCTCAGGCGGTTGAACTCAAGCCCGGTGATCTGATCTATACCGGTACGCCAGCAGGTGTGGGTCCGGTAGTGCGCGGTGATGTGATCACCGGCGGCATCGAAGGTCTGAGTGATTTCAGCTTCACTATCGTGTAATGCATGCAGGACGCCTTATTTCAGGCGTCCTTCTCACCAATTTTCCGGGCCATTTCTTCTTCAACCAGCGGAATAAGCTTCTCAAACGCACAGGCACTTGACGGGTCAAACAGCGACAGCGTTTCTATCTGGCTCAGTAAAATCACCTTACGAAACTTCAGCGCGCTCACCGGATCTGACACCGGCGTGATGCCATGTTCCTGATAATAGCGGGCATAATTATGCTCAACGCGCAGCTCCAGTGTGTCTTTATCGCGATAACCGCTGACCATCGGGATCACGACCACATTGTCCGACGAACTTGTTTCACACCTTGCGGTATGCACCATGCCGATATAAACACGCCGCGACTGCAGGGTGATGAATACCATATCGCCCTCTTCCATACACTGATACAACAGTCCTTCCACGCCGTTGGCGCGGGTAAGTTGTTTGTACAACTCTCTGCGTCCGGCAGTATTAAGGCGTAAGCCCGGTGACCAGGTAGTGCGGACCAGACACAGCATCACGGAGACGGCAAGCATAATCACCACCGGTGCCTGAATGCCTAAGAAACTCCAGTTGATGAAATCACGCTGGTAGTGCACATCCTGATGTAAATGCGGCAAGGCGGGCAGCCAGTTGATGACACCGGAAATCCCCCACAGCGCCAGATATAGCAGTGCTATGACCAGTACACCCTGCAGGACAAAAATACAGCCATACAGCGCCACCAGAAAATAGACGTCCCAGCCAAAGGTGCGTTTAAGTTTGAAGCGCGATGAAATGTCGCGGGTGGTATACCAGTAGCCGCAGACCATTAACACCATGAAAACGGCTGTCGCCATTACAGCACGCTCATGCGTTTGACGTGGCGGGCAAAGTCTTGCTGCATCTCCTGATTAGCCGGATTGACTGATGCCGTCCCGTTTTCATCAATCAGAATACGCTCGCCCTCTTCCAGCGTATTTTCCATGTCTGCGGCGCTGAACAGTCCGAGGAACTTTTCCGGGCTGGAAAATATTTGTAAAACAATCTTCAACATAGGTTTGCCTCTCCTCATAAAAGAATAAGCCTAGTCAAAGGAAAGAGACATTGTGGCTGTTTCAGATTTTTTACGGGCAGGAATGAAAAAGGGCCGCCATGACGGCAGCCCTTTGCTGGAATCTGCGAAACGAATTACTTCGCTTCAATACTTTCCTGATGTGCTTCTTCCTGCGCAGCCTGTTCGGCATGCACTTCAGCAGCACGTTTGCGCAGACCCATCCAGCCCAGTACCAGCAGAATGATCAGCACCGGAATGGTCGCCACCGTGTAGGTGCCGTTCGGGTAGTCAAACGCCATCAGGATCAGAACGCCCGCCAGGAAGGCCAGCGTCAGCCACGAGGTCACCGGTGCCCACGGCATTTTGAAGGAAACGTCTTTCGCACGACCTTCTTTGATCGCAGTACGCAGTTTCATCTGACAGACAATGATGAAAGCCCATGAACTGAGGATGCCGAGTGAGGCGACGTTCAGGACAATCTCAAACACCTGCGAAGGCACGTAATAGTTGAGCACTACACCGATCACATAAATGCCGACAGTGACCAGAATACCGGCGTACGGCACCTGCTGCGCACTCATCTTCGACATGAATTTCGGTGCTGAACCGCCCATCGACAGGGAACGCAGAATACGACCGGTGGAATACAAGCCGGAGTTGAGGCTCGACAGCGCTGCGGTCAGAACCACGATATTCATGATGGTACCGATGTAAGGCACGCCCAGCTTGCTGAAGAAGGTGACAAACGGACTTTGGCCCGCCTGATAGGCATTCCACGGCAGCAACAGCACCAGTAACACCACGGAGCCGACGTAGAACAAAGCGATACGCCAGATAACGCTGTTAATGGCTTTCGGCAGCACTTTCTCAGGATCTTTGGTTTCGCCCGCCGCCGTACCGACCAGCTCAATGGCCGCAAAGGCAAAGACCACGCCCTGCACCAGAACCAGCGCCGGTAACAAACCGTGCGGGAAAATACCGCCGTTGTCGGTGATCAGATGCAGACCGGTGGTGTTACCGTCCAGTTGTTTGCCGGTGCCGAGGAACACCACGCCAACCACCAGGAAGATAGCAATCGCCGCCACTTTGATCAGCGCAAACCAGAATTCCATCTCAGCGAACCACTTCACGCCGATCATGTTCATGGTTGCCACTATCGCCAGTGCGCCCAACGCAAACATCCATTGCGGAACATCACCGAAGGTTCCCCAGTAGTGCATGTACAGAGCCACTGCGGTGATATCGACAATGCCGGTCATCGCCCAGTTCAGGAAGTACATCCAGCCTGCTACGTAAGACGCTTTTTCACCCAGGAATTCACGGGCATAGGATACGAAGCTGCCACTGGTCGGACGGTGTAAAACCAGTTCGCCCAGTGCACGCAGGATAAAGAATGAGAAAATACCACACACCGCATACACGATAGCCAGCGCCGGACCCGCCATCTGTAAACGCGCACCCGCGCCGAGAAACAGACCGGTACCGATAGAACCACCAATGGCAATCATCTGAACCTGACGGTTGCCCATACTCTTGTGATAACCATGATCGTGAGAGTCCAGCCAGCGCCGTTTAGCCGCGTGCTTCGCCTCTGCCGTTTTTTTATGAGACTTCATTATGAGTTGTTCTCCAAAATAACCTTCACCTGACGCCGGGTGCTGCAAGCAAACGATTGCAAGCCTCGCCGTTTATGGGGTTTACCCACTGTAGTTTTTTTAGCCGGAACTGTTTTGGTGCAATAACGGCGAAGGATGCTACCTGTTCTCACTAACCGTGGCAAAAAAAACCGTCATTAAAAATTGTGAACAGTCATATTTCGCGCAGCAAATTTTGCGCTTGCGTGCGCTCAGGACGATTCTTTCGGCAGACACTCTTTTCTCACCCGTTCGATATTAATGGAGAGATACATAATTTCTTCCGTGGTCAGTTCGCGCTGATATTGCGCGGCCAGATAATCGCCGATTTTTTCCGCGCACAGCCACGCCTGTGGGTAATTTTCTTTTACCGCCACGTGCAGGGTCATGTCATCGTCGGCCACCACCGTGCGGCTGAGCATCCGCTGGGCGAAGAATTTAAGATGGGTGACGAAGCGCTGGTAGCTCAGCGACTCCTCGTCGTATTCAATACGCAGCTGGTATTTCACCAGATTGAGGATTTCCTGCATCACGCGGGTAATCTGCGCCACTTCCGGCATTTCGCCGTTAAGCTGCGCATTGACCAGATGCAGGGCAATAAAACCGGCTTCATCCACCGGCAATCGCACGCCGAGGCGCGAATCGATGATCTCCAGCGCTTCCAGCCCGAGGGCATATTCCTTCGGGTACAGACGGCGGGTTTCCCACAGCAAGGCATTGCTGACCGGCACGCCCTTCTTCTGCCGTTCGATGGCAAAATTGCAGTGATCGGTGAGTGCGATATACAGGTTTTCCTGCAATTTCCCCAGCCGTCCCCGCGCCAGCGAAATAATCTGATCACAGGTGGTCATCACTTCCATCGGAATATGCGACAGCAACTCCGTCAGATG
Source organism: Rahnella sp. P4_A8 (assembly GCF_056402435.1). Taxonomy (NCBI): domain Bacteria; kingdom Pseudomonadati; phylum Pseudomonadota; class Gammaproteobacteria; order Enterobacterales; family Yersiniaceae; genus Rahnella; species Rahnella sp. P4_A8. The sequence goes on from NZ_JBFUHK010000035.1 coordinate 21,126, forward strand.
CGCGACCAGTTCGTCATTCTGCAGGGCAAAAATTTTCTCGATTTTGCTTTCATCCAGCTCATCCCCGGCTTTCTTCATAAACGCCAGCCCGCGTCCCATCACCACCTGTTCGCGTTGCTGCCCGCTGACGACAACCACCACATTATTATTGAGTATTTTGGCGATTTTCATTGTAACTCCCTGAAAAGAAAAACCTGATCGTCCGTATGGATGATCAGGTTTTGTCTGCCGCAGTCTTGGGATCTGCCTGATGACTTTACCAGATCCGATCCTCAGTCAGACGTAAATTTTGCCCTCAAAACGTGACGATGGCCTTAAGTCCCTTCAGACCAGATCAGATCAGATCAGGATGTTAATGACGCACCGTTTGAATTAATCACTTCCTGATACCAGAAGAAACTTTTCTTACGGCGGCGCTCCAGCGTGCCATTGCCCTGATCGTCGCGGTCTACATAGATATAACCATAACGCTTGGAGAATTCCGCTTTCGAGGCGCTGACCAGATCAATCGGTCCCCAGCTGGTGTAACCCATCACTTCCACGCCGTCTTCAATGGCTTCACGCACCTGAACCAGATGGTCATTGATGTACTGAATGCGGTAATCATCATTAATGCTGCCGTCAGCTTCGACTTTATCGCGCGCGCCTAAACCGTTCTCCACAATAAATAGCGGTTTCTGATAACGGTCATAAAGCTCATTCATTAAGAAGCGCAACCCTTCCGGGTCAATCTGCCATCCCCATTCGGAACTTTGCAGATGCGGGTTCGGCACCATATTTAATATATTGGCGCGCGCTTTAATATTTTGTTCTTCATCCGTGGTGACACAACCGGTCATGTAATAACTGAATGAGATAAAGTCGACGGTTTCTTTCAACGCGGCTTTATCTTCAGAAGTAATATTAATTTCCATGCCGCGGTCTTTAAAGAAACGCGGCATATAAGCCGGATACGCGCCACGCACCTGAACATCGCCGAAGAATAACCAGTCGCGGTTCTGCTGCAAGGTTTCCATCATATCGGCCGGTTTGCAGGTCAGCGGATACAGCATTCCGCCAAGCAGCATATTGCCGATTTTGCCGTCAGGAATGATCTCGTGACAGGCTTTTACCGCTTTGGCACTGGCAACCAGTTGATGGTGAATGGCCTGATAGATGTCCTGTTTGCTGCTGTCTTCCGGCAATCCGACGCCGGTAAACGGCGCATGCAGCGACATATTGATTTCGTTAAAGGTCAGCCAGTGTTTGACTTTATCTTTATAACGGGTGAACACCGTGCGGGCGTAATTCTCGAAGAAACCGATGGTGTCACGACTGCCCCAGCCACCGTGTTTTTTTACGATGCCGTACGGCATTTCGTAGTGAGAAAGCGTCACCAGCGGTGTAATACCGTATTTTGCCATCTCATCAAACAGGCGATCGTAGAATGCCAGCCCCGCTTCGTTCGGCTGCGATTCATCCCCCTGAGGGAAGATACGCGTCCAGGCGATTGAGGTGCGCAATACGGTAAAACCCATTTCAGCGAACAATTTCATATCTTGCGGATAACGGTGGTAGAAATCGATGGCGACATCTTTCACGCCGAAATCCCCTTCCGTGCGTTCCTGCACCGGGCCGAAAACACCCTGCGGTTGCAGATCCGATGTGGATAAGCCTTTACCGTCGGTCAGGTAAGCCCCTTCAACCTGATTAGCGGCAACGGCTCCGCCCCATAAAAATCCGTTTGGAAATGGCTTGTTCATATGAACCTCCTGGCTCTGTTCGTTAGCGTAATAAAGTCAGTAAAAGGGTTTGTTCGCTGGCGTCCTGTCCGACACAGGCCGGAATGACGTCGAGATAATCGTCGCTGTTGGTGACCAGCACCGGCGTTGTCAGGTCGTAACCGGCATCAGTGATCCCCTGCACGTCGAATTCCAGCAACAAATCGCCCTGCTTCACCACCGCATCGACGTCAACGTGTGGCGTAAAGAATTTGCCGTCGAGCTTCACCGTATCGATGCCGACGTGGATCAGAATTTCTGCGCCGTCTGCCGATTCAATTCCGATGGCGTGATGGGTTTTGAACAGTGAAACCACCGTGCCGTCTACCGGTGAGACCACCCTTCCGGCGACAGGCACAATGGCCACACCTTTACCCAGCAGGCCGCTGGCGAATGTCGGATCTTTCACTGTGTCGAGTGCGATACACGGTCCGCTCATCGGGCTGGCGATCAGCATTTTGCCGCGCGGCGCCTGTAACGCATCGGCCTGGGCCTTCTCGCTGACTTCCGGCGCGACCGCTTCTTGTTTTACACCGAAGAAATAAGTCGCCAGTGCGGCAAACAACAGCGCAATCAGGGTGCCGGCAATCCCGGCGGTCACTGTTTTATCAAAACCAGTGGGCGGAATAATCTGGGTAAACGTGAAGACACTGGGGAAACCGAAGGAATACGCCGTGGTCTGGAAGTAACCGAGCACCGCAGCGCCGAGCGCACCGCCGACGCAGCCGAAAATAAAAGGACGCCGATGCGGCAGGGTGATGCCATACACCGCCGGTTCCGTGATACCGAAAATCCCGGCGCTGATCGCCGACCCTGACAATGCTCGGGTACGGACATCTTTGGTCCGCAGCATCACACCCGCGACCGCACCAACCTGTCCCATCACCGCAGGCAGTAACAGCGGCAGCATGGTGTCATGGCCGAGCACGCTGAAGTTGTTGATCATCAACGGCACCAGCCCCCAGTGCAGACCGAAGATCACACAGACCTGCCACAGTGCGCCCATAAAGGCACCGGCGACCATCGGGCTGACGTGATAAACAAACTGGTAGCCATGGGCCAGTTGCTGACTGGCCCAGGTCGCGACCGGCCCGATAACCAGGAATGTCAGCGGCACAATCACCATCAGGCAGATCAGCGGTGTGATGAAGTTACGCAGCGCGCCGGGTAAAATTTTCATCGACTGCTTTTCCAGCCAGCTTGATGCCCACGCGGCCAGAATCACCGGAATGACCGAAGAGGTATAATTGATAAAGACCAGCGGGATGCCTAAGAAATGCTCGCTGTGCGCGCCGGACTGCTGCACATCAAATGCGGCGATCATCAGCGGGTGCACCATCGCGCCGCCAATCATCATGGTCACAAACGGATTACCGCCGAATTTTTTACCGGCGGTATAACCGATCACCAGCGGGAAGAAATAAAACATAGCGTCGCTGGCGGCGAACCAGACTTTATAGGTACCGCTTTCCGGCACCATCCAGCCACAGGCCAGCGCCAGTGCCAGAAAACCTTTGAGGATCCCCGATGCCGCCATAATGCCGATAAACGGCGTGAATATGCCGGAAATGACATCAATGGCACGGGCAAACACACTGCCGTTATCACCCCTGTCGTCATCGCTGCCGTCTGAAAGCGCGCTGCCTTTCACCAGCGCTTCATAGACGGCACCGACGTGATTGCCAATCACTACCTGAAACTGACCACCGCTCTCGACCACCATGATCACGCCCGGATTTTCTTTCAGCCCGGCAGCATCGGCTTTGCTTGTATCTTTTAGCTTGAAGCGTAAACGGGTGGCACAATGCACCACACTGTTGACGTTTTCCTTTCCGCCCACTCCGCGGAGAATTTCGTCGGCTAATGTTCTGTATTCCATAGTGTCATCTCATCAGAGTAAGGGCGTCGTGCACGACATTGCCGTTGCGTTGCAAAGGGGCGGCCGGCCCCTGAATTCAGGCCAAAAAAAAACCTAAACGTCCGGTCTCTTCGTCATACACGAAGAAACGAGAAGTTTAGGTTTTGCCTGTCAGACAGTAACAATCCTGCTTTCTGAAACGGATTCTCGGGCGAATCGGAAACAGAAACAAGTCGTAATATTCGCCGGATGATGAAACTGTGATCGGCTTCAGACTTTGTGCAGACTGACGCCCGTCCCTGAGCCTCGGTCTTTTTTGTCCTGACTAACGCAGCCCCGCCACCGTAAATCCGCCATCGACCAGCAGATTCTGACCGGTCACAAATCGCGCTTCATCACTGCACAACCACGCCACAACATCCGCGACATCTGCCGGTTCGCCCACACGCCCTGCGGGTGTCAGGCGCACAAAAGGGATCAGCGTTTCTTCATTTGCGCCCATCCGCCGCGCCATCGGGGTATCGATAATGCCGGGATTAACGTTATTGATGCGGATATTCTGCGCACCGGTTTCCAGCGCTATAGCGCGGATCATCGCGTCAAGCCCGCCTTTGCTGGCGGAATACGCAGCAGAGCCAATACTGGCTCCGTGCGCCAGCCAGGAAGAGGTATTCACAATCGCACCGCCACGCCCTGCGGCGGTCATGGCTTCCAGCTGATATTTCACTGACAGCCAGACGCCTTTCAGATTGGTGGCAATCACCCGGTCAAATTCCGCTTCTGTCATGTCACTGACTGGCGCAAAACCTTCCACACCCGCATTATTAAACGCGGCGTCCAGTCGCCCGTAATGCGCCAGCGTCGCGGCAATAAGATGCCGGACCTGTGCGCTGTCTGACACATCGGCCGGCACCGCCAGGGCATCACCGCCCCGTTCACGGATCATCATCACCGTTTCCTGGAGCGCCGTTTCCCGTCTTCCTGCCACCACGACTTTCGCACCATCGCGTGAAAACGCCAGTGCGGCTGCCCGCCCGATGCCTGAGCCACCGCCCGTGACCAGCGCAACCCGCCCCTGTAACCGTAATGTTTGCGACATATTTTTCTCCGTTGATGAATTTTCCAAACCGAGGCCTGACTATAAGCGCATTGATTATTGTGAATAAGCCATGTTATATCGCATGCTTTACTGGCTTTTATTCATCAATAGGAAACTGATGCGCACCCACGAATTCGGAGAACTGAGAGCATTTGTCGCCGTAGCGGAAGAGAAGAGTTTCCGCAAAGCCGCGGCGCGGCTAAATTTAACCGCTTCAACGCTGAGCCATTCCTTACGTTCGCTGGAAGAGCGTCTGGGCGTCAGATTGCTGAACCGCACAACGCGGCAGGTATCGCCCACCGAAGCGGGTTACGCATTGCTGGCGGAAGTGGTGCCGGCATTATCAGTCATCTCTGATGCGATGGAGAAAGTGAACGCTTTGAGGGGGATACCCAAAGGCACGGTGCGTATTAATACGCCACGCATCGCTGCTGACATGGTTTTCCTGCCGCAGTTGCCCAAATTTTGTCAGACGTTCCCGGATATCACGCTGGAACTTGCCACCAATGACGGTTTCGTGGACATCATCAGTGAGGGGTTTGATGCAGGCGTACGCATCCGGGGCGATGTTCAGCAGGACATGAGTGCGGTACGCCTGACCGCCGATTTTCACTCTGCGGTGTACGGTTCGCCGGATTATTTCGCCCGCTGCCCGCAACCACAAACGCCTGCCGATTTGAAAAACCATGCCTGCATTGGGCGTCGGGAAATTGCCAGCGGTTCGCTGTACCGCTGGGAGTTCGAAAAAAATGGGCGACAGATTACCGTGCCCGTCAGCGGGCCGCTGGTGGTCGACAGCGTCAGCATGATGACCCGCATTGCGCTCGATGGAATCGGGCTGGTGTACAGCGCGCAGAGTGCTGAACATGATGCGCTGGTGGCGGAAGGTAAGCTGATCCGGGTGCTTGAAGACTGGTCGGTCACCTTTCCCGGATTCTTTCTCTATTACCCCGGCCACCGCCAGTTACCCGCCGCATTAAAAGCGGTGACCGGTTATTTCCGCTGGCGGGAAGAGTGATAAAAACCCTGTCTCAGCCCATTCACCGGAGATGGCATCCCGCTCAACGCGGGCCTTTGCCAGTCCGGATCCACGCGCCGATGAAGCAAACACCGCCGTCAGTTTGATCCCGTTCACAAATAAAAAACAAAATCAAAAAACGTAAATTGCATATTCATTTCCTCAATTGTTTACCTGAGTTCTATTCACAATACTTTTGGCACCATTTTACTTCCCAGGCTGTTTATCTTTTTTTCCGTTAAAGACATGAATTATTTTCCGTCGGTTATCTCTCCTTACAGAAAGCAGGTAACAAATAATGGTGATCACTCCGGTTCTTTCAGTAAAAGATAAGATTGGCTACGGACTCGGCGATATGGCCAGTGCGCTGGTCTGGCAAACTGCGACTTTATTTCTCGCTTATTTCTACACGGATGTTTTTGGTTTACCCGCCGCGATCATGGGCACACTATTTTTAGTGGTACGCGCCGTGGATGCCTGCGTAGATCCCTGCATCGGTGCGCTGGTTGATCGCACCACAACACGCTACGGGAAATTCCGTCCGTGGCTGCTGTGGTTTGCAATACCGTTTGGGGTCTGTTGCCTGATCACATTTTATGTACCAGACATATCACCGACCGGTAAAATTATTTATGCAGCAATCACTTATACGTTACTCAGTCTGGTATATTCCGCCATCAATGTGCCGTATTGTGCCATGCCGGGGGCGTTAACACTCGACCCGCGCGAACGCCATTCGCTGCAGTCGTGGCGCTTCGGACTGTCATTTATCGGGGGGCTGGTGGTAACAGTGATCGCCCTGCCGCTGGTGGCAAAACTCGGCGCAGGTAACCCGCAGAAAGGCTATTTCTATGCCATGAGCCTGATGGGATTACTCGGTATCGTATTATTTTTCTGTTGTTTCGCACTGACGCGTGAGCGTTATCAACCGCGCAATGACACCTCCGGTTCAATGCTGAGCGACCTGAAATTACTGTGGAATAACTCACAATGGCGCATTGTTTTTATTTTTAATATCTTACTATTATGTGCCGTCGTTATCCGTGGTTCCGCCACCATGTATTATGTGAAATATGTGCTAGGCCGCCCGGATCTGATTTTTAATTTTATTGTTTTTGGCATGATCGCCTCGTTATTTGGTGCACTATTGTCTGAGAAAATACTGGGTAAATTCGACCGGATTAAATCCTATCAATGGACAATTCTGACTTTTGTGGTGTGTAATGCAGCGATTTTCTTTATTCCCTCCCCTTCCGTCAGTCTTATTTTTGCCCTCAATCTTGTGTTCAGTTTTATCCAAAACCTGACCACCCCGCTGCAATGGACGATGTTCTCCGACGTTGTGGATCACGAAGAATCCCGCACCGGCCGCCGGCTTGACGGGCTGGTATTCTCCACTGCGCTGTTTGCCATCAAATTCGGGCTGGCACTGGGCGGTGCCATCGTCGGCTGGGTGCTTGGTATGGTCGGTTACCTGCCGAACGGCGCCACGCAAAGTGCTTCGGTGATGCTGACCATCAATTCACTGTTCACACTGGTGCCCTGTGCGTTATTCCTGCTGATGGCCGCGCTGCTTTTTACCTACAAACTCAACAGCCGCACCATGCAAACTATCGCCTCATCCCTCGCAACGCGACGTTCTTTCGGGGGCGACGATGACCCCGTGCTCAGCGGTTCACGCCCTTTGATTAATCAAGGAGATGTAAGATGACTTATCTTTATCAGGATGCTTCACAGCCCGTTGCCCGCCGCGTCGCCGATCTTCTGGCACGCATGACGCCGGAGGAAAAATTCGCGCAGATGCATGCGTTCTGGCTGATCCTCGACAGCAACGGCAATCACAAAGAACGTACCGATCTGAGCGATGATTTTTCCGGTCACAAACAGAGTCAGGCGCTGGAACAGCAACTGGCATCTGGCGCAGGGCAAATCACCCGTCCGCTCGGCACGCACGTGGTCAGCCCGGCAGAAGGCGTACAGGCGCTGAACCGGCTGCAAAAAACGCTGGTAGAAGACACCCGGCTGGGTATTCCGGCGATGTTCCACGAAGAATGTCTGGTCGGCTTATTGTGCAAAGACGCCACACTGTTTCCCTCGTCCCTGAGCTACGCCTCAACGTGGGATCCGCAACTGATGGAGCAAATTGCAGGTGCTATCCGTCAGGAAGCACAAAGCGTTGGTTGTCATCAGGGGCTGGCACCGGTTCTGGATGTGTCGCGCGATGTGCGCTGGGGACGTACCGAGGAAACCTTTGGTGAAGACCCGTATCTGGTCGGCGTGATGGCGACCGCTTACGTGCGCGGATTACAGGGCGAAGCGCGGGACCTGCTGGCCACGCTGAAACATTATGTCGGGCACTCTTTCAGCGAAGGGGCGCGCAACCATGCGCCGGTTCATCTTGGTTTTCGCGAGCTGAATGACACTTTCCTGCTGCCGTTTGAGATGGCGGTGAAGCTGGCGAATGCCGGTTCTGTGATGCCGGCATATCACGACATTGATGGTCAGCCTTGCCACAGCGATCACTTCCTGCTGACGGAAATCTTGCGTGAACAATGGGGGTTCGACGGTCTGATTGTTGCCGATTACGGTGGTGTCAGCCTGCTGCATCAGCATCACGGTGTCAGCCACGACGATGCCGAATCCGSCGCGCTGTCGTTCAATGCGGGTCTGGATATTGAATTACCGAAAGGTGACTGCGCACAACATCTGGCGGATGCCGTTTCGCGTGGCCTGATTGATATGGCGAAAATTGACGAAATTGTCGCACGCGTGCTGACTGAAAAATTTCGCCTTGGCCTGTTTGAACAGCCTTACGCCATTGAGCCTGAGCCGCAGCTTCAGCAACCTGCCACGCGGGAACTGGCCTGGAAAGCCGCGGTCCGCTCAATCACTCTGCTGGAAAATAATGGCATTCTGCCGCTGAAACCCACATCCGGCCAAAAAATCGCGGTGATCGGCCCGACGGCAGATGATCCTCTGGCGTTGCTCAGCGGTTACAGTTTTCCGGTGCATCTGATCATCAGCGAAATGCAGGCGCAGACAGAACAGATCATTACGCCATTACAGGCATTACGCGAGGCCTATGGTGAGCAAAATATCCGTTATACCAAAGGTTGCCATATTCTCGAAAAACGCACAGCGGGCGCGCCGGTCTTCCCCGGCGATGCCGCAACACCCATGCAAAACTCGCCGGTATCACGAAGTACCGCGCTGATCCCGCAGGCCGTAAAACTGGCGCAGGAAAGTGACGTCGCACTGGTGTTTGTCGGCGATCTGGCCGGTTTATTCCAGAGCGGTACTGTCGGCGAAGGCTCTGATACAGACAGCCTGCAACTGCCGGGCGTTCAGCAGCAGTTGCTGGAAGCCGTGATCGCAACCGGCAAACCGACCATTGTGATAATGACCGGCGGTCGTCCGTATTCCCTTGGCGGGCTGGAAGAAAAAGTCGCCGGATACCTGATGGCATTTGCCCCCGGACAGGAAGGGGGACGCGCCATCAGCGACATTATCAGTGGCAAACAGGCTCCGTCCGGGCGGCTGGTGGTTTCCGTACCGAAAAGCGCCGGTGCGATGCCGTATTACTACAATCACAAACTGAAAAGTGGCGGCACGCCAATTGCGTTTCACTTCGGTGCAAAATACCCGTTTGGCTACGGGCTGAGCGGCACCACGTTCCGCTATCATGATTTACAACTGAATCAGCAACCGGTCGCCATCGAAAATGGCGATATTGCAGTACAAATCAAAGTCACCAATACCGGAAATCAGGCGGGCAGCGAGGTGGTGCAGGTTTATCTGCGTGACTGTGTGGCATCACTGGTGCGCCCGATGCAGGAACTCAAGGCTTTTGAGCGCGTAGCGCTGGACGCCGGACAAACCGCAACGCTGAGTTTCAGTATCCCGACCGACATGCTGAATTTCACCAGTCACGCCGGTAAGCGCATCGTCGAACCGGGTTCTGTTGAAGTTCAGGTGGGCTCTTCAAGCGCCGATATTCATGCAACAGGAAAGGTGATTCTGGCGGGTGAAGTACGCGAGTTGCCACGTAACTGGCGGATGGTCAGCCGCTGTGAAGTCAGTCGTTAATACCTGATGACGGAAAGCAAAACGGACGCTCAGGGCGTCCGTTTATTATGCTCAGGAGATCTGTTACTCAGATTCTCTGGCAATACCGAAATGCTTATACGCATGATTGGTCGCCATACGCCCGCGCGGTGTGCGCTGAATAAATCCCTGCTGGATCAGGAAGGGTTCGATGACGTCTTCAATCGTCTCGCGCTCTTCGCCAATCGCCGCGGCTAAGTTATCCAGCCCGACCGGCCCGCCGCTGAACTTATCGATAATGGCCAGCAACAGTTTGCGGTCCATGTAATCGAAACCTTCGGCATCAACATCCAGCATATCCAGCGCGCCGTTAGCCACATCACCATTAATGGTACCGTCGCCTTTCACTTCCGCGAAGTCACGCACACGGCGTAATAAGCGGTTAGCGATACGCGGCGTTCCGCGTGAACGGCGGGCTATCTGATGCGCGCCCTCTTCCGACAACTCCAGCCCGAGGCAGGAGGCGCTACGCCCGACGATGTGCTGCAAATCAGCCACCTGATAGAACTCCAGACGCTGTACGATACCGAAACGGTCACGTAACGGTGACGTCAGGGAACCGGCGCGGGTCGTCGCACCAATCAGGGTAAACGGCGGTAAATCGAGTTTGATGGAGCGTGCCGCAGGACCTTCACCAATCATGATATCCAGCTGATAGTCTTCCATCGCCGGATAGAGAATTTCTTCGACGACCGGTGAGAGACGGTGGATTTCATCAATAAAAAGCACATCATGCGGCTCGAGGTTGGTCAGCATCGCGGCCAGATCACCGGCTTTTTCCAGCACCGGCCCCGACGTGGTACGTAAATTCACGCCCATCTCGTTCGCCACGATGTTGGCCAGCGTGGTTTTACCCAGTCCCGGCGGTCCGAAAATCAACAGGTGATCGAGCGCATCTTTGCGTTGCTTAGCCGCCTGAATAAAGATTTCCATTTGCGAACGCACATGCGGCTGTCCAACGTATTCGCTGAGCAACTTCGGGCGGATCGCACGGTCAATGACCTCTTCTTCACTGAAAACTTCGGAAGAAATCAGGCGGTCAGCTTCAATCATCGTTTACCTCACAGCGCTGCGCGCAGCGCTTCTCTAATCAACGTTTCAGATTCTGCGCCCGGTTTGGCCACCTTGCTGATCATGCGGCTGGCTTCCGGTGGTTTATATCCGAGGGATATCAGCGCTGCAACGGCTTCGCCTTCGGCGTCAGATTCTTTAGCTTTCGACGCCGATGCAGGTAGCGTGATATCAGTATGATTGTTAAATAGATCACCGTTTAATCCTTTAAACCGGTCTTTCATTTCGACGACCAGGCGTTCTGCGGTTTTCTTACCGACGCCAGGTAACTTAATTAATGCGGTGATTTCTTCCTTTTCTACCGCACTGACAAACTGCTGCGCCGACATGCCTGACAGAATCGCCAGCGCCAGCTTCGGCCCAACGCCGTTGACTTTAATCAGCTCGCGAAACAGCGCGCGCTCTTGTTTATCGTTAAATCCGTAGAGCAACTGGGCATCTTCACGGACGATAAATTGCGTGAAGATGATAGCTTCCTGACCCAGTTCCGGCAATTCATAAAAACAGGTCATCGGCATATGCACTTCATAGCCCACGCCGTTGGTTTCAAGCAGCACCAAAGGGGGCTGTTTTTCCAGAATAATGCCTCGTAGTCTGCCTATCACGTTCATTTTCCTTATCAGGTCAAAAGCAGCGATGTTTATATCATAAAAAAGGCTGGATGGATATCCAGCCTAATGGACTTGCGGCGTCTATCGCATCCGTCCGCGCGCCATCTGTAATTTGTCACTGCTGAGCCGGATAGCATTCTGACTCATATGACAATGCGTTATGGCAATTGCCAGCGCATCGGCGGCATCGGCCTGCGGGTTAGCCGGTAATTTCAGGATTGACCGCACCATATGCTGAACCTGCGCTTTTTCTGCCGCACCGGTACCGACCACGGTCTGTTTGACCTGCCTCGCCGCATACTCAAACACCGGCAGATCCTGATTGACAGCAGCGACAATTGCCGCACCGCGTGCCTGCCCGAGCTTTAACGCGGAGTCGGCGTTCTTCGCCATAAACACGGATTCGATGGCAAAAAAATCAGGCTGAAATTGCGTAATGATTTCCGACACACCGGCGTAAATCAGTTTCAGACGTCCCGGCATATCGTCCACCACGGTGCGGATACAGCCGCTGCCGAGATAGCTGAGCTGACGCCCTGTCTGGCGGATAATGCCATAGCCGGTAATACGCGAACCGGGGTCGATCCCCAGAATAATAGCCATAGCCAGTCAACGCCTTGTGTTGTCGTTTTTTTGGAAAGTTGGGGAGAGTATAAACTGCTGAGGGACAACAGGATAGCCAGCCGGTGGTAGCCACCGGCGGCACTGAGATTACAGGGTTTCTGCGATCTCGTCGGAGATTTCACCGTTGTGGTAAACCTCCTGCACATCGTCACAATCTTCCAGCATGTCGATCAGGCGCAACAGTTTAGGTGCAGTTTCTGCATCCATGTCGGCTTTGGTCGATGGGATCATCGTGACTTCAGCGGAATCGGCTTTGTAACCGGCGGCTTCCAGCGCGTCTTTCACTTCGCCCAGATTTTCCCAGGCAGTAAAGACATCAATAGCGCCATCATCGTAAGAAATGATGTCTTCAGCACCCGCTTCCAGCGCGGCTTCCATCAGCACATCTTCGTCCAGGCCAGGAGCGAAAGTGATCACGCCTTTTTTGGAGAACAGATAAGCCACGGAACCGTCGGTACCCAGATTGCCACCGGTTTTGGTGAAGGCATGACGCACTTCTGCCACGGTACGGTTGCGGTTATCACTCAGACATTCAACCATGATGGCTGAACCGCCAGGACCGTAACCTTCATAAATGATGGTTTCCATGTTGGTGTCTTCGTCACCGCCCACGCCACGTGCGATAGCCCGGTTGAGGGTATCGCGGGTCATGTTGTTGGACAGCGCTTTATCGATAGCCGCACGCAGACGTGGGTTTGAACCCGCATCGCCGCCACCCAGACGCGCAGCGGTAACCAGCTCACGAATGATTTTGGTAAAAATTTTGCCGCGTTTAGAATCTTGCGCCGCTTTGCGGTGCTTGGTATTGGCCCACTTACTGTGACCTGCCATAAATATCTCCAAAAAGTCTAAAGTCTTAACAGACCGAATAGTTTACAAATTCTTCAATCGCCTGCTGGTTGCTCGGGGAGACTGTCAGCGCTGCCGCTGCCAGTTTATCGAGCCACCGGTACGCATGATGTTCGGTGAGAACCACATCACGCTCGTCGGGTAACGCCAGACAGAACCAATGTTCTTTATTGCGGGTCACACCGGGAGCATAGCGATGGCGCAAATGCGCAAATATTTCAAAGTCCTCGCAGCGATGGCAGTCCTGCAGAGTCAGGTTTTCACCTGCAATGTCGATACCGACCTCTTCCATGACTTCACGCTGCGTGGTTTGATTTGGGGATTCCCCGTCTTCCAGACTGCCGGTCACCGACTGCCAGAAATTCGGGTCATCCTTTCGTTGAAGCATCAGCACCCTGCCGGTGTTTCTGGCGTAGATGACGCACAGTATCGACTCAGGACGCTTATAGCTCATTAGTTATTCTCTGTATTTGTGTCTGGTGTCACTTCTTTTTTCGCCACAACCGCAATGCCCAGTTCCAGCAGCGACGCAGGGTTGGCAAAACTTGGCGCTTCGGTCATCAGACACGCCGCAGCGGTAGTTTTAGGGAAGGCGATCWCGTCACGGATGTTATCCGTGCCGGTCAGCAACATCACCAGACGATCGAGACCAAATGCCAGACCGGCGTGCGGAGGCGTACCGTATTTCAGGGCGTCGAGCAGGAAGCCGAATTTCTCGCGCTGTTCGTGCTCGTTAATACCCAGAATGCTGAACACGGTCTGCTGCATTTCGCTGCGGTGAATACGCACAGAACCGCCGCCCACTTCGTAGCCGTTGATCACCATGTCGTAGGCGTTAGCGATAGCAGAAACCGGGTTCGCTGCCAGTTCTTCTGCGCTCATGTCTTTTGGTGCAGTGAACGGGTGGTGCATAGCGCTCAGGCCGCCTTCGTCAGTGTCTTCAAACATCGGGAAGTCGATCACCCACAGCGGAGCCCACATGTCTTCTTTAGTGATTTTCAGGTCACGGCCGACTTTAAGGCGCAGTGCGCCAATCGCGTCAGTCACAATCTTCGCGCTGGCTGCGCCGAAGAAAATCATGTCGCCATCCTGTGCACCAGTGCGTGCGATCAGGGCAGCCAGCAGTTCTTCATTCAGGAATTTAGCCACCGGGCTCTGGATACCTTCCAGGCCTTTCGCCACTTCATTCACTTTGATATAAGCCAGGCCTTTCGCACCGTAGATTTCGATAAATTTGGCGTATTCGTCAATTTGTTTACGGCTCAGGGAGGCACCGCCCGGAACGCGCAATGCAGCCACGCGGCCTTTCGGATCGTTGGCCGGATCAGCAAACACTTTGAACTCGATGTTTTTCATCAGGTCCGCAACATCCACCATTTCCATCGGGTTGCGCAGGTCCGGTTTATCAGAACCGTAGCGACGCATGGCCTCTGCGAAGGTCATGATCGGGAAGTCGCCCAGATCCACGCCTTTCACTTCCTGCCACAGTTCGCGGGCCAGTTTCTCCATCACTTCGCGCACTTGTTCGGCGCTCATGAAAGAGGTTTCCACATCGATCTGGGTGAATTCAGGCTGACGGTCAGCACGTAAATCTTCGTCACGGAAGCATTTTACGATCTGATAATAACGATCAAAACCAGACATCATCAGCAGTTGTTTGAACAGCTGAGGAGACTGCGGCAAGGCGTAGAACTTACCTTTGTGCACACGGCTTGGCACCAGATAGTCACGCGCGCCTTCCGGTGTAGCTTTGGTCAGCATCGGAGTTTCGATGTCGAGGAAGTCATGGCTGTCCATGAAACGGCGTACGAAGCTGGTGATTTTTGCACGCGCTTTCAGGCGGTTAGCCATTTCAGGGCGACGCAAATCCAGATAGCGGTATTTCAGACGCGCTTCTTCAGTGTTGACGTGGTTGGAGTCCAGCGGCAGCGATTCTGAACGGTTGATAATGTTCAGATTACTGGCGAACACTTCCACTTCACCGGTCGCCATGTCTTTATTGAACTGGCTTTCCGGGCGTGCGCGCACGGTGCCGGTTAACTGGATGCAGAACTCGTTACGCAGTTCAGACGCCAGCTTGTAGGCTTCTGCCTGATCGGGGTCGAAGAAAACCTGAACGATGCCTTCGCGGTCACGCATATCGATGAAAATCAAACCACCCAAATCGCGGCGACGGTTAACCCAGCCACACAATGTTACTTCCTGGCCCACATTGGACGCATTCAGTTTTCCACAATATACAGTACGCATAACGGTATCCTTTTGATCCCACTACCCGGCCTCATGGCTCACAGGCACAGAAACGGTTATTGACTCTGGTCGCCCGCCGCAAAACTCAGCAGCGCACGGAATGGGTTTTATTCAGGTCGAAAAAAGGCGGCTATTATAAAGGAATTTCCGGCGAAGGATAAGTGCGAACACGTCAACGCTGGCGCGGAAATTCACTCGTGTTGCTGGCTACACATAATTTAACAAAATTATATCTTTTTGCTCCCCGCGCTAGCATAGACTCACGCAATCCCCTTTGTACACGCACTAAATGATTCCTTTCTCTCATTACCCATTTTGAAAACCGGGAGCTAAACATGAAACTTGATCCAAAAAACACCGCGCTGGTACTGATTGACTTACAGAAAGGAATTTTACCGTTCGCAGGCGGCCCGCACACCGCACAGCAGGTGCTGGATAATGCCACTGAACTGGCAACCCGTTTCCGTAAACTGGGTGCGCCGGTCGTCATGGTGCGCGTGGGCTGGTCTGACTCTTTTGACGAAGCGCTGAAACAACCGGTTGATGTCCCTGCGGCTGCGCCGGAAGGCGGTTTACCGGCAAGCTGGTGGGAATTCCCGGAACAACTGGGCGTAACCGACAGCGATCTGCTGGTGATCAAACGTCAGTGGGGCGCGTTTTACGGCACCGATCTGGATTTACAACTGCGCCGCCGCGGCATTAAAAGCATCGTGCTTGCCGGTATTTCCACCAACATCGGCGTGGAATCTACGGCCCGTAATGCCTGGGAACATGGCTATGAACTGGTGATCGCAGAAGATGCGTGCAGCGCACACAACAATGACCATCATCAGTCCAGCATGCAGTTTATTTTCCCGCGTATCAGCCGTGTCCGTTCCACTGCCGAAGTGCTTGCCGCGTTGCCAGAGTAA
This sequence comes from Rahnella sp. P4_A8, assembly GCF_056402435.1. Taxonomy (NCBI): domain Bacteria; kingdom Pseudomonadati; phylum Pseudomonadota; class Gammaproteobacteria; order Enterobacterales; family Yersiniaceae; genus Rahnella; species Rahnella sp. P4_A8. Next base: position 37,281 of record NZ_JBFUHK010000035.1, read on the forward strand.
CGTTACCCTGATTTTCATGCCTGAACGCCGCCCGCTGAGGCGGCGTTTTATTTGGGATTTGGCCCGGAAAAGGGAGCATCGATATGTATATTGGTTTACCGCAATGGCATCACAGCGCCTGGACACAGGTGGGTTTGCGTGATCTGGCCGATTACGCGCGGTACTTCAATTGCGTCGAAGGCAATACCACGTTTTACGCCCTGCCCAAACAGGAAGTGGTGATGCGCTGGCGTGATATGACGCCTGAGTCTTTCCGTTTTTGTTTTAAATTTCCTTCCATCATCAGCCATAAAGCCGCACTGGCGAATTGTCAGGAAGACGTCGATATGTTTTACCGCACGCTCGAACCGCTCGGTGAACGCATCGGCCAGCTCTGGCTGCAACTTCCTGCCGCATTTGCGCCCGTACATCTTGATCGCCTGTGGCAATTTCTTGATGCCCTGCCCGCCGGTTTCGATTACGGCGTTGAAGTGCGCCATGCGGATTTCTTCAATAAAGGTGAGGAAGAACGGGCGCTGAATCAGGGATTACATCTGCGCGGCATTAATCGTGCGATCCTTGACAGTCGCCCGGTTCACAGCTCAACCTCCACCACCGAAGCGGTGCTCGAAGCCAAACGCAAAAAACCGATACTGCCGCTGCACGCGCTGGCGACATCCTCCCGCCCGATTGTCCGCTTTATCGGCGGCGACAGTCTTGAGGCAAACCGTCCACTTTTCGGCCAGTGGATTGCAAAACTCAGCGACTGGCAATCACAGGGATTGTCACCGTATCTGTTTATTCATACGCCCGATTGTTCCGACGCGCCCCAGCAGGCACGCTACCTGTGGCAGGATCTGCGTCAGCACATTCCTTCGGTCCAGCCCGCGCCGGACTGGCCGGAGCAGGATGCGTTGTTCTAAGAATATTCAGGTTTTTCTGACGACAGTTTTATGCCTTCCCGTTATCATGGCTACGCAGCGGAAAATCAGTGCTGTTCCGCCGGGATACAGGGAATAACCAAGGAAGTCATCATGATTAGCGCGTTATATGTCGTGCTTGCCGCCATACTTTTGATCAAACTCTCTTTCGATGTTGTCCGTCTGCGGATGCAATACCGTATCGCCACCGGCGACGGCGGATCCTACGAATTACAAACCGCCATACGTGTACACGGCAACGCTGTAGAATATCTGCCGATTGGCTGTTTATTATTGTTGTATATGGAAATGAACGGCGCGGCGATATGGACTGTACACGCCTGCGGCCTGTTACTGATCCTCGGCCGGTTATTCCATTATTACGGGCTGAAAAACCGCGAATTTGCCTGGCGCCGTAATGGCATGGCTGCCACCTATATTTCTCTGGTGCTGATGGTCGTGATCAATATTATCTATCTGCCGTGGTCGCAATTCCTCAACTTTGACTGAGCACGGAACATTTGCCAGACAGATTTGATGCCCTTTTGAAACAACTCCCAGGCGCGCAGGTATCTGCCTGCGCCAGTATCTGCTAAAATCTGCCCTCAACTTTTTACCCACATTCTTTTTGGCCTGACTCACCGCTATGGCAAACCACGATACGCTGTTTTCTGCACCTATAGATAAGCTTGGCGACTGGACGTTCGATGAACGCGTCGCGGAAGTTTTCCCTGACATGATCCAACGCTCTGTTCCGGGCTATTCCAACATTATTTCGATGATTGGCATGCTCGCCGAGCGCTTCGTTCAGCCCGACTCCAACGTCTATGATCTGGGCTGTTCGCTGGGTGCTGCCACGCTGTCGATGCGTCGTAACATTAAGGTGCCGGGCTGCGAAATTATTGCTGTCGATAACTCTCCCGCCATGGTGGAACGCTGCCGTCGTCACATTGATGCTTTCCGCGCGGATACACCGGTCAGCGTGATCGAATCCGATATTCTCGATATCGAGCTGAAAAATGCCTCGATGGTAGTGCTCAACTTTACCCTGCAATTCCTCGAACCGGCTGACCGCCAGCGTTTGCTGAATCAGGTGTATCAGGGCATGCGTCCGGGCGCGGCGCTGGTGCTGTCAGAAAAATTCAGCTTCGAAGACAAAGACGTCGGCGAACTGTTGTTCAATATGCATCACGACTTCAAACGTGCGAACGGCTACAGCGAGCTGGAAATCAGCCAGAAACGCAGCATGCTCGAAAACGTTATGCTGACCGATTCCGTCGAAACGCATAAAGCCCGCCTGCATCAGGCCGGTTTCCAGCACACGGAAGTCTGGTTCCAGTGTTTTAACTTCGGCTCACTGATTGCGCTGAAAGCCGGAGAAGCACAATGATTGATTTCGGTGATTTTTATCGCGTTATCGCCAAAGGGCCGTTAAGTCCGTGGCTCAATACTTTGCCTTCGCAACTGACCGCGTGGCAGAAAGAATCTCTGCACGGCAAATTCAAACTGTGGTTTAACTCAGTGGATCGTTTGCCGCTGTTGCAGCCGGAACGTCTGGATTTGTTGCACAGCGTCAGCGCCAATATGGAAGTCCCTTTGCCTGCCGGTCAGCGCGAAGGGATTGAAAACCTGCTGCGTAATATGATGCCATGGCGCAAAGGACCATTCTCGCTGTACGACGTTGAAATCAATACTGAATGGCGCTCTGACTGGAAATGGGATCGCGTTTTGCCGCACATTTCTTCCCTTGCTGGCCGCACGATTTTAGATGTCGGCTGCGGCAGCGGTTATCACATGTGGCGCATGATTGGTGCAGGCGCACATCTGGCGGTGGGTATCGATCCGATGCAGTTGTTCCTGTGTCAGTTCGAGGCCGTGCGTAAATTACTGGGGGGCGATCAGCGCGCACATTTGCTGCCGCTGGGCATCGAACAATTACCCGAGCTGAACGCTTTCGACACCGTTTTTTCTATGGGCGTGCTGTATCACCGCCGTTCGCCATTAGATCATCTTCTGCAACTGAAAAATCAGCTGGTCAGCGAAGGGGAACTGGTGCTCGAAACGTTGGTTGTCGAAGGTAACAGCGAGCAGGTCCTGGTGCCGGGTGACCGTTACGCGCAGATGGGGAATATTTATTTCATCCCTTCTGCTGAAGCCCTGAAAAACTGGCTGATCAAATGCGGCTTTGTGGATGTGCGTATTGCGGATGTCAGCGTCACGACACTTGAAGAACAGCGCCGTACCGACTGGATGACCAGCGAATCACTGGCTGAATTCCTCGACCCGAATGATCCGACCAAAACTATCGAAGGTTATCCGGCTCCTCGCCGCGCCTTGCTCATCGCCCGCAAACCATAACGACCTTCCTCCTCCGCCAGACATCTTCCTGTCTGGCGGAAGTCATTGCTCACACTTTATCCTCACTTTCAGTCACGTCACTCTGTACATCACGCTGTAAAAAGGTCTAACCTTTCAGAAGGCTATCGGTTTGTTATGACGGAGATCGTCGTTCGCATTACGGGAGGAAGTATGAAGTTCCCTAAAGGCAGCATCGTTAAACACAGATCTGGCGATATCAAAGGTACCGTGATGAATACTTTTGAATCAGAGCACGACATCGTGTCGTATTACGTTTCCTGGGAAGATGGCAGCAGCAGTCTGCACAAGGAAAACGAATTGCACTGGGCAAATATTGACGTCGCTATCAGAATAAAAAATTTTTACGAGAAGTAATTGTTTCCGCGTCAGCCACAGCCCTTTGTAAAGCTCCACGTTTTGACGCTATATCATTGGATTGATTCATAGCATTTCGTGTATAAATTCGGCCAACCAATTTATCCGTACGCAAGTATTTCTTGGAGAAATTAATGCGCAGAAGAATTCGATTCCTCATGGATCGGGCTGTTATTGTTCTAGGCCTTTTCGTGATGTGCCTGGTGGTGAAAGCAGGAATGTTCGGTGTGGCGCTGCTGACCTGGGGCTGAGTGTTGCCCGTCATAAAAAGCGCCGCCCGGGGCGCTTTTTCAGGCCAAGAAAACCGGATTAATGGTCATCTTTAAATTTTGGTTCGGGTAATACCGCTGGCGTTGAATCCTGATATTGCAGCCAGTTGCTCCAGATATCTTTAACACGCAACTCGATGAGTTCCATTTTCCGCGACAGCGACATCACGCCTCTGATCGTCCCGCCCTGATAGTCAGTGTACGTCGCAAAAGTGGCTTTCTCTTCAAACGCATCCCACGCCTGAGTTTCCTCATCAAACGCTTTCAGCACAGCTGCTGCGTCAGGATCCGGGTTCGGACCTGTAGCCGTTTGCTCAATACGTTTTCTGGCCGCCACAAGGTACGTCTGTTTCACCCAATTCAGCTTGTCGATTTTTTCCGCATAACAATCGTTCATATCCAGCGTCGTTTGCTGAGGGTTGCCTGCACAGTCAATGGCAAATGTCTCAGCACCATTATCCAGAACACTGCTGGGTTGTTTATCAGCGGCAAATAATGAGTGCGTAAATCCCAACAGCGCGAGAGTAATCACTAACTTTTTCATGTCCCTGTCCGGCGGTAACAATTTGATGAGCAGACAGATTATCCGAATCAATTACGCAACGACAGCAGAATCAGGAGCACAAAAAAAGCCCCGCCAACATGACGGGGCCTGGTACTTGCGCAGGGCGACGCAATAAGGGTCGTGTGACCCGGTTAAATCTTTGAGTTATTACGCCGTGCGGGATATTTCATCGTCAAACTGCAATGTGCTTTTCATTGCGGCAACAATATCGCCATCCACGCAATAACGACTGAATTCATCAAAGTCAGTATCAGAACTCATAGTGACACCGGCTTTCCGGTAGCGCATGGCGGATTTCACCTGACGCCCTGCTGAACTGTGTAACTCCGTCAGCCCGATATCCACAAACTTCTGCAAATTCGTCAGACGCACACCCGCGCCAGCCATAATAATTGGACCACGCGTCAGCTGATTGAGTTCCCGAAGCATCGGTAAACCGACTTCAGCATTTTGTTGTTGCCCGGAGGTCAGAATGCGCGCCACCCCTAACTGAGTCAACTGTTCCAGTGCAATCTTCGGGTTAAGGCACATGTCGAATGCGCGATGGAATGTTACGGCCATATCGCCGCACAGCGCCATCACCTCCCACATTCTCGCCATATCAATATGCCCTTCCGCATCCAGCATGCCGACCACCAGACCCGGATAGCCGAGATCGCGAATACAAGCGATGTCGCTTTTCAACACCTCAAATTCACTCTGGCTGTAGCAAAAGTCACCCCCCCTTGGACGGACAATCGGATGTACAGGGATGGTCACTTTTTCCCTTGCCAGTTTGAGGGTACCGTAACTCGGCGTAATGCCCCCGTCAGCCTGACTGGCGCACAATTCAACACGATCGGCCCCGGCTTGTTCTGCTGTCAATGCACAGTCCACGCTGTAACAACACACTTCTAATTTAGTCATGTGATCTCTCCTGATTACGGCATTATGCTACAACACTTGTCTGCAGCCGGCCATGTCGCGTAGGCTTTGAGATGAGCATCCCCACCCAATCTGTTTGCTTAGGAAAGCTAACTATGACACTCAATTTTGATTTATGGGTAGACCGCAGTCACAGTGATAGCGTTAAGTGGAATAAATACAATAATCAGGATGTGATACCGCTTTGGGTTGCCGATACCGACTTCACTTCTCCGCCTCAGGTTATCAAAGAGTTGCAGCAACGGGTCGCAGAAGGCGTATTTGGGTATGGTTTCACACCGCCGGAACTCATTGATTTAGTGGTAAAACGTCTGGCGGATCGTTACGAATGGGCTATTAAGCCCGAATGGATCGTCTGGTTACCAGGCCTGGTGTGCGGATTAAACGTCGCCGTCCGCGCCACTGTTGCACCACAAAACTCCAGTCTGATGCCCATGCCCATTTATCCGCCGTTTATGCAGGCGGCTCAGGCTGAAGGGCGTCAGTTTAAATCCATTAATGTAACTGAGCAGCAACAGCGCTGGGTGGCCGATTTTTCCACGGCCGACAATCTACTGGATGGCAGCGAAAAGCTGCTGATGCTCTGCAACCCGTATAACCCCGGTGGCACGGTGTATCGTCGCGAGGAATTACTCGAACAGCAGGCCTTCGCGCAACGTCACGATCTTGTGGTGTGTTCGGATGAAATCCACTGTGACCTGATCCTCGAACCGGGCCTGAAACACATCCCGTTCGCCTCACTCAATGCCGATGCCGAACAGCGTTCGATCACGCTGATGTCGCCGTCCAAAACCTTCAACCTTGCCGGTCTGGGCGCGTCGATGGCGATTATTCCTGACCCGGAACTACGCCGGAAATTCCTTGAGGCCAGTCACGGCATTGTGCCGCACGTCAATATTTTGGCGTATGTCGCCGCGACCGCCGCTTATCGCGATGGCGAGGAATGGCTTAACGCACAGCTCGAATACCTGCGAGGTAACCGCGAACGGGTGACAGCCAGAATCAACGCTATGCCAGGATTGCGCATGCTGGCGCCGGAAGGCACATACCTTGGCTGGATTGATGCCAGCGCACTGCCGGTGCAGGACCCTTACCATTTCTTTGTGGACGCCGGGGTCGGTTTCTCAGGTGGCGCTGATTTTGGCGCACCGGCTTATGTGCGTATCAATCTGGGTTGCCAGCGCGCGTTACTGGAAAAAGCGCTGGATCGCATGGAAGCGGCGTTACTGACGCTGCAACGTTAACCGTCTTCCCTTTCGCTGGCGACAATCGCCCGCAGGCTGTGCGGGTGAAATTTGATGGTCACAGAGCCGTCAGTGATCGCCAGCGTCGGGTTAGGCAAACGCTCGTTCTCCCCTTTCGGCGCACTTTGTTTCAGCTTAATACCGGGCGTCATTAGCGCTTCATCAGCAATCAGCGCCAGCGCCCGTGTATATAATTCGTCTTCAGCACCGGGCAGGACAATCTCAATATGTTCCCAGCCTTCGTGCGGGTAACGTTTATCGCCGGGATATGGTAACTCGACCAGATCAATACTCAGCGGCCCGACCTGCAAAGGTTTGTTGAGCGAAAACAGACAAATTGGCCGGCCGTTAATCAGGGTCTCATTCAACAGGCTGCCGCACTTTTCCAGGCCGGTTTTCCAGCGATCCGCCGTCGTGTTCTGATGACAACGCACTGAAATATGA